>JAUVQW010000163.1 GCA_030597945.1 Actinomycetes bacterium | reverse complement strand
TCTTTTCGCGGCGCAAGGAGTCTAAGCAGCTCTAGACCGCTATAACCTGAAGCTCCAATTATACCTATCTTATTCATTAATAACTCCTTATATACATAAAGACGTATAAATATACATAATATATACATTTATCGGCGGTGTCAAACAAAAACTTGAAGAAAAAAAACCGCCTCACCAGAGGCGGTTTAGGTGAAAGGACAAATGAAGTACATTTTTAAGCGGTCTCTTTTATCGCCTTTCGCCAGCCCTCGTCGCTCAATCTATTGACTCTACTGATCGACCAGTTTTTCAATTCTTCGAAATAACGTTTCCGGTCGGTCTTAGCAAGATCGATTATAGCTTTTTTCTCTTCAAAGCTGTCCGTTCTGTCAGAAGGGGTATATCCGACCCATGTGCAATAGCCGCTGTCGAAGACGAATTCCGGAGTGACTTCTTTCTCGTCAACGCCCATATCTTTTGCGAATAAACGAGCACCTTCTATCTCGAACTCGATGACCCAGCCATTATCTTCTATCATCGTCTCTTTATCGAACTCGACTTTTTTACTACAGCTTGGACAGTGGAGAGCTCTTACAACATTTTCCGGTAACACATTATTAATAAAATGAATGCTCGCTTCTCCTTGGCCGCATTCACATATTTTAGTGCTTGCTTGACACATAAAAACCACCGTTTAACTGACTAATAACTTATGGATATTATACCCAACAATGATTTAGTTTACACTTTAGACATCAATTGAATGAGGATGACCAGTTATAATTTGGTCTATCGAAGGGTCGCGCCTAGCTCCTGATTAGCCTTTTCGATTATCCGGCCATGGATCTTTTGGACTTCGTCGTCAGTCAGGGTCCTTTTGTCGGAGCGATAAGTAAGCGAATAAGCAAGGCTTTTTTTGCCCTTTTCGATATTGGAACCTCTATAGAGATCGAAGAGGCGTAAATCTCTAAGAAGGCCGGTACCGTTTTTCCATATTACCGTCTCGATCTGCGAATTAGTGATCTTTTCATCTACCGTTAGAGCTATATCCAGCTCCACCCCCGGATACCTGGGGATCTCTTTTACTTCCTTGTCGCTCTCCATATTTTTTATTAACCGGTCGACGTTTAATTGAAAGACAAAGAGGTTTTGATCGATATCGTAAGCTTCTTGTATATCTGGATGGATCTGCCCCATAATCCCGATAACATCGTTTTTAGAGATCAGCTCCGCTGTTGCCCCCGGATGAAACGACGGGTGTGACGCCGCCCTGAAATCGAAGTCGCCAAGGTGTGTTTTTTGTGAGAGAGCAACGATCAAACCTTTAAGATCGAAGAAGTCTATCTGTCGAGATTTGCCGTACCAGGAATCCATTTCATGTGCGCCGGTGATTATTCCGCCGACTTCTAGTAATTCTGACGGCGCCGCCTTGCCATTATCTTGAAAAGTTGTACCCATCTCGAATACTTTGACGCTGGTTTGTCCGCGGTTTAGATTATGCCTGGCGTTTGAAATAAGGCTTGGAAGAAGAGATGTCCTAAGTATCGATTGATCCTCAGCTATCGGGTTGGCAAGCCTTCTTGCTTTGCTCCACGGGTGATCTTTGGGAAGATTAAGTTTACTGATGTCATCGTCATTCATAAAAGAGTAAGTGATGATCTCGCTCATTCCCAGGCTCGTAAGAGTAGAACGCAATACGATTCTTTGCATTTGCTCCTTCGAAAGTCCACGGTCGCTATCGCTACTTAAAGGAAGGGAAGCGGGTATATTGTTTAACCCGTAAAGCCTGGCAATCTCTTCGATCAGATCTACTTCGCGTTCAAGATCACATCTAAAGGTCGGAACAGTCACCACTAGCTCTTTCTCCTTGGAACCACTTTTAACTTTCATATCCAGGCTTATTAGTATCTCTTCCATCTTATTTGAGCTTATATTTGTGCCCAGTATGTTATTTACTTTTTGTGGTCTAAGACTGATTTTTTCGGCGACGGCTTTTTTCGGATAGTTATCTATAAAGCCCTTTTCGGCCGCTCTATCGGTGATCTCGGTTATAAGCTCTGCCGCCCTGTTGGCCGCGTATAGACAGCCTGCGGTATCCACGCCTTTTTCGAAACGGTACGATGATTCGGATATAAGGCCAAGCGATCTTGAAGTCCTCATGATATTAGTCGCTAAAAAGCTTGCCGATTCAATTAGTATGTTGGTGGTTGAGTCGGAAATCTCCGATTCAAATCCACCCATGACCCCTGCTAGGGCGGTGGGGCGCTTGTCGTCGGTGATCACTAGCATATCACTACTTAAATCTCGTTTTACATGGTCGATGGATACCATTATCTCCTTTTTGCGAGCTCTTCGCACAGTGATCTTGTTTCCCTTTATCTTGTCGTAGTCGAAGGCGTGAAGAGGTTGACCCGTCTCCATCATCACATAATTTGTTATGTCGACAATATTATTGATGGAGCGGATTCCGATCGAATCAAGCCGTCTTGACAACCAGATAGGAGAGGGACCGATGGATATGTCCTTAAATAATCTTGCGACATAACGGGAGCAGAGATCGCTGTCTTCAATCTCAATATCGATCTGGTCTTCGATTTTTTTGCCACCCTCTTTTACCTCCGTTTTTGGTATCTTTAGCTTGCTGCCGGTAAGCGCTGCCACTTCTCTTGCCAGACCTATGATCCCAAGACAATCTGGTCGGTTGGGAGTGACTTCTAACTCCATGACCCAATCATCAAGATCAAGCTCCTGGCTAACGGGTATTCCAAGCTTTGCGGAATTTGAAAGTATCAAGATACCGCTAGCGTCATTACCGAGCTTTAGCTCAGTTGCCGAACACAGCATCCCTTCAGAAGGCTCACCTCTTAATTTACTCTTTTTTATTTTTAGCCCGCTTGGAAGCTC
>JAUVQW010000142.1 GCA_030597945.1 Actinomycetes bacterium | reverse complement strand
GCCTTTTAAGGTCCCTGGAAAAGAGAGTAATGCCCACGATAAAAGCGATAGCGAGCATGAAGCCGTAAGAGGGGATGGAAATCGGACCTAATTTAATTAGTACCGGATACAATTATTGCTACACCTCTAAAATTTAATAATAAAAATGTTATCACCACAATCATCTATACGCAAGTACACCTCGGTCAGCGCTTGGTTCAAAGGTATGTTAATATTCCACATATTTTTATGGTAAACGTTTTAAGTAAGGGGGATTTTTAATTGTTAACTTCTCATAACTCCTAACGCCGTACATTTCTACTTCAAAATTTGTCTTTGCGAGGAGGCTGTACTTGCTGTCGTAGCAATCTGCCGATGAAAGACTTCAAATCATCTCATAACCGGTCAATATTTTATTTTTTATTTTACAACTTTCAATTTTCAATTCGAGAAGTGGCCTTTGCTTCGAGTTATGCTCTCTCAATTTGGGAATAGAACAAGCTATGAAATTAAAAAAGGATCTAAAAGTCGCCCGTCCGATCATCATCTGGACTATCGTTTCGTTTCTAATATCAATACTCTTTGTCGAGATACTTGGCCGCACCTTTTCTAACTCAACCTCCCTTATTTGGACCATCCTTCTTCTCTTGATCTTGTTGGTGACGATTACGGGACCGTTTGTCACGGTAGTTATGGCAGTAAAAAGATCATTTACTCCACAACCGAGGGAGCGCCAGATAATCGTGATCGTACTTTCGTATTTCGCGTTAATGATCTCCTTTACTGGTGCCTATTATGCAATGGTCGGATTTGGTGATCGCATTGATGCGATAAGAAAATTCGAGCATTATGCAAGTAAGAGAAATTATTTGGATTCCGAGGGAAATATTATAGTGAAAAGGGAGACGCGACCATTTCAAGGCTTTAATGAAAGGCTATGGTCTGGTGTCGATTGGCCCGATTTAAAAAAGAATGAACAAAGAGACATAACCCGTTCCCCGCATTCTCCGGACGAAATGATAAAAAACGCAAAAGGATCGTCCGAAGATGCAGTAAAATTTCAATCAAGCTCAAAACCGGCGGTAATGGGTAATCTTCTTTATTTTACGGTTGTTACCATGACGACTCTCGGATATGGTGATATAACGCCGACGGCGTGGTATACGAAGATGTTTGCTGCTCTCCAAGTGCTGTCGGGATATACTCTCTTTTACATTGCTCTTACAATGGTCATCGGTAACTGGTGGGGAGATTATTCTGAGTCCGATGATGAGTTAAATGACACGTCTTAAGAGGGGATAGTTCCAATCGTTTTTTTAAGCTGAATCATCTGGGATCATCGGTGTCATTTCTTTAAAAGCAAATTTTATTAGAAACGGGGCAATAAGGGTAGTTATCATAGACATTAATATTATCACCGAGTAGAGATCCTTAGTGATCGCTCCAAGAGAGAGACCCAAAAGGCCGATGATGACTCCGACTTCGCCTCTTGGCACCATCCCAACACCGACTTTTAACCAGGTCCTTCTTCCGAGGTTGATAACCGCAAGCCCGCAACCGACGATCTTGCTGAGCACCGCAATAATAATGACTACGGCAGTAAGTGCCAGTAGCCTGGGGTCGGCCAGAATACCAAGATCGATCTCAGCGCCGATGACGACGAAGAAAAAAGGCACAAATAGCTCGTATATGGGGATTACCTGCTTTCTAAGCGAATAGGTCTCGTTTACTTCGGCGAATATGACTCCCGCTAAAAAGGCGCCCACAATAGCCGCCATGCCGATAAAGCCGGCGAGCGCCGCCAGGCCAAATGTTGCGCCGATCGCCACTACTAAGGGTGCCTCATTCATCTTTAATCTATCGAGCTTTGTTCCGTGTATTCTAGTAAGCCTGGAGCCGAAATAGATAAATGCTATAACAAAGGCGATCACCTCTACCACAAGAATACCCATATTAAGAAGGGTGAAGTTGCCGGTTTGTGATCCGCTAACTATGGCAAGAATTAGAAGTCCGAGTATATCATCGACAACCGCGGCACCAAGGATTATCTGACTCTCTTTTCTTTGTAGATATCCAAGATCGGCGAGGACTCTGGCGGTTATACCCACACTAGTGGCCACCAATGCTACTCCAAGAAAGATTGATTCGATTGAGGAAAAACCGAGAATGAAAAGGAGCCCAAAACCTAAGACGAAAGGGAAGATGATCCCAAGGATGGCGACTAATGCCGCTGTTTTCCCCACCTTGAGCAGTTCATTGATGGGCGTCTCCAGGCCAACAGTAAACAAGAGTATGACAACTCCGAGTTCGGCGATGACCTCAAAGACCTCGCGGGGTCGTAGCAGGCTTGGTAGATATGAACCGATTCCCATTCCCACTAACAATTCACCGACGATAACCGGAAGACCGATACGCTCAAAAATTTCGCCGGCTAGTTTCGCGCCGACGAAAATAATGAATAAGCTGAGTAATATTTGTTCCATGTTTTACCTCAGACAGCCTGAAGAGATGATACTTTAAATTTTGACTATTCGCTAGCTGACTTTATTATGAATAATTCGACTACTTACTTTGCAAACCGATAGCCCACTTGTCTTACAGTCTCTATCATGGATCCGTATTTAGTTCCTAGTTTTGCGCGAAGCCGTCTGATGTGGACGTCGACAGTTCTGGTGCCGCCATAATAGTCGTAATCCCAAATCTGATTAAGAATTGTCTGGCGATCGAACGCTCGGCCCCGATGGCTAGCCAGATACTTAAGTAGTTCATACTCTTTATATGTCAGTATAATCAGCTGATTCTCTATTTTAACCTCATAGCTTTCCAAGTCTATTAGCATATCGCCGATCTCTATCTTGTCAGCCGCTTCCTTTCGATCAGTCGATATTAATAGCAGCCTTTTTATTCTTAAGTTCAATTGGTCAAGATCGATTGGAGTGAATATCAAGTCATCATAGAACGTGAGCTTGTTTTCAGCTAAGTCTCCATTCATCGATAGCCCGATTACCGGTTTGTTAAGCAATGATTTAGTATCTGAATACCTAGTGTCAATAATAATGATATCGGCATTTTCCATCTCGGCGAATTCGGCTTTTTTTGAGGCCACCAGCTTTAGGCTGCTTCCAGCTGTGGAATCTAATAACTCACTTGCCAAGGCTTCATCTTCAGTTATCAGTAAAGTATTAACCATATGAATATACGTCGTTTACCTGCTTAATTTAACATATTTACCTGATTTTATATAATTGCCACTTCTCATCTTTAAATTAAAGAAAAGCAAAAGACCGGTTTGGCCCCTTGCTTTTCGATTGTTATCTTCTAATTTGCTTAGAGGACCGAG
>JAUVQW010000155.1 GCA_030597945.1 Actinomycetes bacterium | reverse complement strand
GAGAGAGTAAGTAAGAGAGCTAGTAAGGTTAGTAGCAAATATTTTTTCATCTTATATTACCTCGTCGATCGCTTCGATAAGAATATCTTCAGCTTTTCGACCAAGATCATCCAGCTCTTCGTTTTTGTAATAGTTGACCATAAAAGTCGGTCTAGCGAGTTTAACAGTACTTCCTGTCGTAGTCTTTTCGATTGTGATGCTACAGGGAAGTGATACCGATACGTCCGAATTAAGAGTTAACGCTTCCTTCGCGAAATTAGGATTACAGATACCAAGCAAAAGGAATTCTTTATCGAAATCGATGCCTTTTTTCTCCATTACTTTTGCTACATCGATCTCCGTCAAGATGCCAAACTGACTAGATTTTAATGTACTCTCCAAGGCATCCCTTATGTCATATAGATCTTTTTTTGAATCTTTTTTGTAAATTAGACTATTCAATTCGCCTCCGATATATCTAGGGTGGATAAATGTTAATATACCCTATGGGGTATGTCAAACAGCTATCGCTCAAGCTACAAACGCTGAAAAGCGTCCGAATTATTGAAAAACTTTTTAATACTGACGTAAAAAGATAAACTCTTAGACAGAGTTCGCTGTGCCATTTATAATTGACCTGGTAAAAAAGAGGAGATAATTAAGCAATGTTAGTAAAGTTACCTGATGATTCAGCCCTTGAGCTTGATGATGGATCAACAATCGGAGATGCTGCAAAAGCAATAGGAAGCCGTCTTTTCAAGGCGGCGGTTGCCGGAAAAGTCGGGGGCAGGCCTGTGGACCTTTCTTATAAACTGAGCGATGGTGACCAGATCGAGATAACCACCGATTCCACTGTGGAAGGGCTAGATATTATCCGCCATTCGACGGCGCATGTAATGGCTGAAGCAGTAGGAGAATTATATGGAGATGTAAAGTTTGCGATCGGTCCGACCATTGAAGATGGTTTTTATTATGATTTCGACCTTGATGAATCTCTCTCTGTTGATGATCTTGAAAAGATCGAAAAAAAGATGCAAGAGATTATCGCCAGAGATTCACATTTTGAAAAAGTCGAGATGACCTCGAAAGAGGCTAAAAAGTTCTTTTCCAATGAAGATCAGGATTACAAGGTCGAGTTAATAGAAGATCTTTTGGAAGACACTGTTAGCGTCTATAAGCAAGACGGATTTACTGATCTTTGCCGCGGACCCCACCTTCCAAGCACAAAAAGGATCAAAGCTTTCAAACTTCTTTCGGTTGCTGGGGCTTACTGGAGGGGTGACGAAAATAGGCCAATGCTTCAACGCATTTACGGCACTGCTTTTGGAAGCAAAAAAGCGTTAGAAGAGCATTTGGAGAGATTAGAGGAGGCACACAGGCGCGATCATCGGGTACTGGGAAAGCAACTGGACCTCTTTCATATTGATGAAGAAGTTGGAGCCGGACTTCCTCTTTGGCATCCTAAGGGAGCGATGGTCAGGAAAATAATCGAGGATTTTTGGCAAAATGAGCACCTAAAACATGGTTACGAGATGGTTATGATCCCTCATATTGCCAAAGTCGATCTTTGGAAAACAAGCGGTCACTGGGATTTCTATCAAGAGAGCATGTATTCACCGATGTCGATCGAGGGCCAGGATTATATAGTAAAGCCGATGAATTGCCCCGGGCATATTAAAATATTCACTTCAAAGCCAAGAAGTTATAAGGATATGCCGATCAGATGGGCAGAGTTGGGGACTGTATATAGATTTGAGAGATCGGGAGTGTTGCACGGGTTGCTTCGGGTGCGCGGTTTTACTCAAGACGATGCTCATATTTTTTGTCGAAGCGATCAGCTTGAGAGCGAGATAATCAAAGTAATCGAATTTGTATTATATATACTTCGTACTTTCGGTTTCGAAGAATACGATGTCTATCTGTCAACCAGACCTGAAAAGTACGTGGGTACTCTTGATAATTGGGAAAAATCAACGGAGGCGCTTGAAGAGGCCCTTAAAAAAGTAGGTCTTGATTATGAAATAGACCCTGGTGAAGGTGTTTTCTACGGACCTAAGATCGACATTAAAATAAAAGATGCTCTGGGACGTTCTTGGCAGTGCACAACGGTTCAGGTAGATTTTAATCTACCGGAGCGCTTTGATATCAAATATAAAGGAGAGGATAATCAAGACCATCAGCCGATCATGATCCACAGGGCGCTACTAGGCTCGTTGGAACGTTTTATTGGCTGTTTGATAGAGCACTACGGTGGCGCTTTTCCGTTTTGGCTCTCTCCCGTTCAAATAGAAGTCATACCAATAGCCGACCGCCATTTGGATTATGCAAAAGAGATTGCGGGAAGAATAATTGATGTTGGCATGCGTGTGGACGTGGATGACAGAAAAGAGACCGTTAACCGTAAGATCAGAGATGCACAGATGCAAAAAATACCATATATGTTGGTAGTAGGGGACAGGGAAGTAGAAACGGGATTGGCGGCTCTTAGGCTAAGAGACGGCCAAGACCTCGGCGCAAAAAGTGTCGACGAGCTCCTTTTAACATTAAAGAAAGAAAATGATAGCAGGTCTATTAGTTCGCTATTTACATAAAGGGTCCTTTTAGATATACTGGCCCAAGGAAAGCAGAAGCCGGTCGCTTCTCACCTATCGGCAAGGATAATTAGCCAGGTAGGTATGAAAGTAGATTAAAGGTGGCTTCGGCTACCTATTTTTTTTCGCTTTTTATTTGGAGGTGAAGCTAGATTACAACAAAAAATGTTCGTGTGAACGAACGAATAAGAGTCGATGAGGTTCGTCTTATTGATCCAGAAGGCAACCAATTGGGGATTAAACCGACTAGGGAAGCACTCTCAATTGCCCTTGACTACGATTTAGATCTCGTCGAGATATCGCCAAATTCGGCTCCGCCAGTCTGCAGGATAATGGATTATGGAAAGTTTAAGTACGAAGAAACGCAGAAGGCGAAAAAGGCGAAGAAACATCAATCAACGATAGTAATAAAAGAAATGAAGCTTCGCCCAAAGATAGAAGACCATGATTTCAATACGAAGAAGAAACATGTTAGAAGATTTTTAAGTGCTGCTGCTAAAGTCAAAGTTACGAT
>JAUVQW010000118.1 GCA_030597945.1 Actinomycetes bacterium | reverse complement strand
TATTCGGCGATTATCGATTGAATTTCTCTTTCTTTTCCGGGAATATAATCGACTTCGATGCCAAGCCTTATCTCGATCTCCTTAAACTCGTCCTTCATCCTCGCAACATCTGCTATATAGAACGGAAAGTCATCCCAACTCATAGTCAGCGCCGGATCATAAAAATGAATTAGTGGAAGATGATCAGAGAAGCCGATCTCATCAAAGCCTTTTTCGATCGCGCTTGTGACGTAATCTCGCATCTCACCTACAGCGTGACCACATCTTTTTGAGTGTAAGTGATAATCGATCACGTTACTGAATTTTTCCTCTTGTTGACCAAGTAGACGAGGCCTTAATTTTTTTTCTTTATGAGTTTTACGGTAGTCCCACCCTTACGTTCCTTGATCTCTACTTCATCCATCAACGCAAGCATGAAAGGAATGCCTCTTCCCCTATAATTTAATTGAGAATCAAAAGATGGAAATCTTGGCTTAAATACTCCCTCATCGATTACTTCGATTATCGCGTAATCTGCTTCAAATATGAACGTGATCCTTACCTTGTCTCTCTTTCCTCTTGGTGAACCATGCTCGATCGCGTTAGCGCATGCTTCGCCTACGGCTACCTTGATATCAAATTTATCGGTTTCATTAAAGCCACTTTCCTCTGCCATCTTGTCGATAAATTTTCTGACAGCTACCAACCTTCTTCCTTGACCAGTTATCTCTAACTCATCAAAAAGATAGTCGTCCCTGCTTTTTATCTCCTGGTTATTTTCAATATTCATAGTAGTTACCGTGTTTATGCTCAATTAATGAACTTTTTAAACTAGCTACAGCTTGTATCCTATACAAAATCAACTTTACAAGCAATCTTTATATCAGCGATACTTTCGAACGCTTTTCACGTCGATTAATTCCCGAAGAAGATCATCAATGGTTTTCCCGTCAGGATGAATAATCTGTCCGGCAATCTCCGCTAGAGGGATTAGCACAAAGGCCCTATTTTTTATTTCGGGATGAGGAACATTAAGATGCGGTTCGTCGATCCTTAAGTCACCGAACAAGAGGATGTCGAGATCAATTGTCCTTGGTCCCCACTTGATCTTTCTATCTCTTTTAAGTTTTTCTTCAATACCTTTTGTGACTTTTAGTAACTCATGGGGGGTAAGGTCGGTCTCAATCTCAATTGCGGCGTTAAGAAATTCTCCCTGATCGACATAACCAACCGGTTCCGTTTCATAGAGCGACGATACTTTTTTGACCTTAATTTTTCTATTATTTTTTAGAAGAGAAATAGCTTTCTTTATATTCTCTTCCCTATCACCGACATTTGAACCGAGACCAATAAAAGCTGGGGTCATTTCTGTTTCGATCTGCACCTCGTTACCTCAACACCTACCCAGCGCATCTCTCCACTTATCGGAGGATCAGGTTTTCTGACCCTCACGGTGACATCGATGACTTTTGGAGATTCAAGAACTTCGGCGGCGATCCTTGCTGCTAACGTTTCTAGAAGGTTAAGGCTCTCGCCTTCCATTACCTTCTTTACTCTTTTATATATACCATGATAATCAACGGTATCGACAATTTCGTCGCTTTTTCCCGCCTCGATCGTATCGACATTCATCCTGATGTCGACTATAAAATCTTGTCCCTCTTTCTTTTCTTTTGCCATGAGGCCATGATGGGCAAAGAACTTCATGCCCTTAATAATTATCTTATCCATCATAGACCCCCTTCACCACAGCGTCCGCCATCTTCGCTACTCTAAACATCTGAGCAACATCGTGGACCCTAATAATAGATGCGCCAGCGGCTATCGATAAAGCTATCGTAGCAGCCGTACCTTCGACTCTTTCATCGACTTGTCTGTCTAATACTTTCCCAATAGTGGACTTCCTGGATGTACCGATAACTATCGGTCTTCCCAAGCTCTTAAACTCTTCAAGTTTTCTTAGGAGGGTCAAGTTATGTTCCACCGTTTTTCCAAAACCAAAACCGGGATCTATGGCGATCTTCTCTTTTTCGATTCCGGCCTCTATGGCAATTTCCATCTTGTTATTTAGATAATCCAATATTTCGGGTATCAGATCTTCATAGGTGGGATTATTTTGCATGGTAGAAGGATCATTTTTCATGTGCATTATAATTATGGGAGCCTTGCTTTCCGATACTATATCAATCATTTTATCGTCAGTAGTCATTGCGCTGACATCGTTAATAATGTCGGCGCCACTGCTAAGCGCTTCTTTGGCTACTTTGCTCTTTTGGGTATCAATATAGATCGGGATCTCCGACTTTTTTCTAATATTCAAAATGACTGGGATCACTCTGGAAAGTTCCTCGTCAACTGAGACCGGCTTGGAATCTGGCCTTGTCGACTCTCCCCCTATATCGATAATGTCAGCGCCATCGCCTACCATCTTAAGAGCGTGGTCGGTAGCTATGTCAATATCATTAAATTTTCCTGAATCTGAAAAAGAGTCCGGGGTGACATTTAAGATCGCCATAACAAGCGTCCTTCCCCCTATTGTGAGTTTTTTCCCGTTTAGGTCCCATATGGTCCTTGTTTCTTGATCAATACTTACAAGGACCTCTTCTATCTCTTTAGCTATGCCCTTAAGCCCGTATGGTTGGATCTTTAATTTTTTAATTGTTAGATTAAAATGCTTTAATGAGCCCATCAGCAGCACATCAGTCGTTGGTCTAGTAAAACCGGCAGACCATTTAGCAACTGCTGCCTCACCACCCTTAGAAAGCATCTCCTGCTTTATTATGTTTGCCGCTCTCACGTCGACATCTATTAACTTTAAAACCCAATATCTCATCTTTGGCGCCATCATCGGTATACTTACGTCATCGACCCCGATTTTTAAAAGTTCGCGTTTTGCGTCTTTATAATTATTTATTTTTTTAAGATGAAGGTTGTGGCCCATAAATGTAACTAGTTTCTTCGCTGATTGATAAGGGCGAATACCTCGGCTCTTGTTGCTGGCCGCTCCCTAAATATCCCTCTGACAGCAGAGGTTATCGTAAGTATGCCCGGTTTTTTTACGCCCCTTATTGTCATGCACATATGCTCGGCTTCGATCACGACAACAACGCCTCTTGGTTTTAGTTTTCTTGTTATTACTTCGGCTGCCTCGGTCGTCAGCCTCTCTTGAACCTGGGGTCGCCTAGATATCGTCTCGATTACTCGACTTAACTTACTGAGGCCGACGATTCTTCCATCGGCAGGAATGTAGGCAACATGAGCTTTCCCTACAAACGGGAGAAGATGATGCTCGCAGAATGAATAAAGAGGGATATCTGTTAACAATACCATTTCTTCGTGTTTGTCAGTAAAATATACTTCCAAGTCCTTCTCGGGATTTTGCTCCAGGCCCTTAAAAACCTCTTCGTACATTTTTGCTACGCGTTCCGGGGTATTCTTTAAGCCCTCCCTTGATGGGTCTTCACCTATCGCTTCTAAGATCATGGTAATGGCCTTTTCAATTTTTTTTGTATCCATTTTTCCACCCGCTTCTTTAATTAGTTATACTACTCATCTGTCATCTTGTTATATTCAGATATTAATTTTTCTGTTATGTTGCCTACCGTCATCATATTTCGATCAATTTCTGTGACCGGAACGATCCCTTGTGACGAAAGAGTGAGAAATATCTCATCGGCCCCATAAAGATCTTCTATTTTTATGGATTTCTCGATTAACGCTAAACTGCCCCTTTTAGCTAATAAGATCACTTGATCCCGGGTGATCCCCTTAAGCAACCCATCAGTGATCGGTGGAGTGATTATAACATCTTCCTTGACTATAAAAACGTTACTAACCGTTCCTTCAGTGACTTTTTCGTCTATGTTTAACATCAGCGATTCGTCCGCTCCGGCGTCTCGCCCTTCAAGGCCGGCAATGATATTGTTTAAAAAATTTGCCGATTTAGCTAACGGGTCTATCGCCCTTTTGTCATTTCTTCTAATCGTTGAGACGATCACTTTCCAGGAATCTTTTATACGGCCCTCTTCTATCTCCCTTGTCGTCAAAACGATCGTCGGCACAATATTCTTTTCAGGCAATACGCCACCTTTTTGTACCCCTCGTGATATAGTTATCCTAAGAATAAGATCGTTTAAACCCTTATTTTCAATGACCGTCTTTAAGGCCGCCTCCTTGATCCACTCCTTTGACCAAGGAATCTCTA
>JAUVQW010000040.1 GCA_030597945.1 Actinomycetes bacterium | reverse complement strand
CAGACCTTCTAAGAGGCATCCCTTATGTGGCCGTGAATGTGATAAATCTTGGCTACGACTTGGCAGGCCTCGGACACGATTTGGATGGTTTCGGATTTCTCATCCCCGGTGAGGAAAAAAGAAAGATCCTAGGGGCGATTTGGTCATCAAGTGTTTTTAACGGTTTTGCGCCAGACGGCAAGGGATCTATTAGAGTGATGGTCGGCGGATCTAAAAATCCGGATGTAGCCGATTATGATGATAGCACTACGCTTTTAACCGTTCAGCGTGAGTTAAAAGAGACGATGGGCATCGGCGTTTCGCCGGAGTTTGTTAATATCATCAGGCATAATCGGGCAATACCGCAGTATATTGTCGGACACGGGGCCAGACTAGAGAAGATCGATAAGCGAGTCGATGAGCTTAAGGGTCTTTACCTGACGGGCAACTCTTACCGAGGCATCGGAGTTAACGACTGTACTAGAAATGCCGAAGTGCTGGCCGACCGGCTTATCGAGATCGTTAAATAGTTTAGAGATTTAAATCGTGAACTTAATCGACCTTATATACTTTGTCGTGTTCTCGCACGTGTTCTGAGACTTTCAACCCGATGAGTTTGCCTGAGCTGGCGGAATCCACCGAATCGTTATCGATCTGAATTGAATCAACGTCTTCTGTTAGATCAGTTGTATGGCCCTTGATGTGGATCGTGTCTCCGACATTTAGGGTATTGCTTAGCTGGATACCGGCGACGCTGATCTTTCCAAAATAGTGGGTGACAACTCCTACTTCTACTTCACTCATAGCTCCTCCTAGGTATTAGACCAAAACATAAGCAATCGAACAGATTAATTAATATTAAACATAACTGTTGTGGAGTAGTCAAACGTAAGAGCGTAAGGCGTTAGGAGTAAGAGAGCAAAGTGCAGATAGGGTGGGAGTCAATCGTAAGACGCTGAAGATGAAGCGCGAGAAAGTAAATGCGAGAAAATCATACGCCAAATTTGCTCACGCTTATCTTTTAAAAATAACCTGCCGGCTGTTCGATTGCGATATTCGAGCAAAACATCAACTGAAACATTAGCGATAGATGCTGGCTGCAGATCATTGTTTGAGCCGTATGTGAGTTATGATCTAGCATCGACGTAGCTGCAAAGCTTGCTTTGCATCAGTCAGAGCTTATCTGACAATCGTTCTTGGAAAAGTCGCGGAGCTTAAGCTCTGCGCATCAGGCTAAAAAGAAGACATTTCCCTTAAATATCCTTAACAAGAAATATTTCTTTGTTTACCTTCTTCAAAGAAAGTAAAAATCCTACTCATTAAAGATCCAGCCACCGTAATCCTCGAAATAATAGCTTGAATCTTGAAGATACTTTTTCGATTCTTTTAGGAGATTGTAGTGGACGATCTCTTGATCAGCCAGAAACTTGAAGAAGATCTTTACCCTAATATCCTCATCATCGTCTAAGCTAGTATTTTTATAGGCGTCATAGCCGCGTTTCTCCATATCTAGAGCGACATCATAGATTGCGATATCATTGGCATCAGCCTCTATCTTACCCTCTTCTTTAACGATGGTTTTATCGACAAAATCATTGAGTTGATCCGGTAGATCGCTTGTACACTCTGATTCCAGATCAAAGTCGATATCTTTTACAAGAGCTTTATTAAAAGCTTGTATCTTTTTGGCGTGTTTTTCCTCATCGGCAGCTATAAAGTCTAAGGCTTTCTTGGCAAACTCGTCGTTTACCCTATTTTTTGCCATAAGATAAAAGTCTTCACTTTTTTTTTCGAACTCTATAGCGAATCTAAGAGCATCGCAATATGTTTCTTCCATGTTCACCTCAAATGATTGTTAATAAGTCTTTGCTTGCTAAATATTTCCCCACATTATAGATTTATAATCAAGCCAAATCTTTTTATATCCATTTTTGCGCTAAGTTCACACCTTAACTTGGCCGATAAATTTATTACTTGTACAGAGCGGGTAAAGATGTTTTTCCTATTTCCGTACTCGATCGGCAGATTAAAGAGGAAAGTGCCGGTCATTACCTACAATCTAATATTCTTTAACGTCGTCATTTTCCTGATGTCCTCGATCGGGGATTTTGATGCGATAGTCTCGTTTCTGGGTTATAAGGTCGATCAAAACGCCTGGTACACTTGGCTTACTCACGCTTTTCTTCATGCCAACTTTCTCCATCTAACAGGGAACATGGTCTTTTTGTTCGCTTTTGGCTCGTTTCTAGAAGATGTGTTGGGAGAGGTAAAATTTATCTTTGTCTATGTTGGAAGCGCTCTATTTTCAGCTCTTTTATTTGGGGTGATCAATACAGTATTTATTCCAGGAGCTGGCACCATTCCCCTAATAGGAGCGTCTGGAGCGGTGGCAGGGCTGCTCGGGTTATCGATGATCCGCTTTAGGCATAACGATCTGTTTATCTTTTACGCTATCTGGCTTTTTTTAATAAAATGGGGGACTTTTTCGACAAAGACTATCTATGCGATCATGGCTTATATAGCAATTGAGACGATCAGCGGTGTTTTACAGATACTCGGGGGATCGCTTGGCGGTGTTGGTCACTGGGCCCATATCGGCGGTCTTTCATTTGGAGTTTTATCAGTATTTATTTTAAATGTAAGAGGTGTAGTCGATGCTGAAAAAAGAGAAGGAGAAGCGTCCAATTGGCTACATACCGGCAAGATAGATATTGCTGCAGAGACCTTTAACGAGCTTTTAAGAAAAGATCCAAATAATGCCTACTACCACTTCATGACCGGAAAAGCATATAACTATAGTGGAGATGTTGAGCCGGCTCTATACCATACCTCAAAAGCTATCGAGATCTATTTAAAAGAGGGAGATAATGAAGCTGCTTATAACGTCTATGATGAATTTAGCTCGTATAGGCGAGATGCGGTTTTTGAGCCGACTATTTTGCTTGCGGTAAGTTCTGCTTGCCAGTCGATCGGCCAATTTGAAGCATCTATAAGGTGCCTAAAAAGCTTTGCCATGAACCACCCCGGCGATGAAAGGTTAGAGCTTTGCATTTTAAGGTTGGCTCAGACTTATGAAAAGATGGGTGACGATGAGAGGGCAGGTAAAGTCTATAACAAATTTTTAACTACTTTTTTAAAAAGCGAATGGACGCCCTTGGTTAAAGAGCGTCTCATCGATCGAAATAGGCGAGCGGTCTAGAGTCTATGCCGCGTCTACATTGATTACCTCGATTTCGAAATTTAATATCTTTCCGGCTAATGGATGGTTTAGATCGAAAGTTACAGACTCGTCATTGGTATCCACGACTTGTGCCGGTATGACTTCTCCCTCAGCCGTTTGAAGCTGGATCACCTCACCGTTTTGGACATCTTGATCACCAAGGATATCCTTTGGCGCTTCACGGATAAGATCGTCTTCGTGTTGACCATAACCTTTTTCCGGTTCGATGGATACGACCTTCTTGTCGCCAGCATCAAGGCCGATTACGGCCTCCTCGACACCTTCGATGATCTGATTGGCTCCCACTTTAAACTCAACCGGGTCTTGGCCTTCGCTGGTATCGAAAGTGATTCCATTATCGAATTTTGCCGTATAATGGAGTTTGACATTATCTCCTTCTTTAGCTCCCATAATAATTCCTCCAATATAAATGTATTCATTTTTTGATATCCTATTAGATACTTGATAAACATAAAAGATAACAATCAGCTATATGAACAGTGCATGAATTAAGCCGTTAGATTTATCAAAGAGTAAGGCAGAAAAAACTATAGCTAGAAAAAAATTTTCGACGTATGCTTGACGGGTGTTCATACACTCATTTATTTTATAGACAAGTAATAAAGACCAAAAAACGGGGAATATAAATATATTAAATCATTAGACAAAAACGAAGTCTTTAGGGAGGCAAAAATATGTTACAACTGGCACCAAGAGTAAAGCTTGATGAGATGAATATCAATACGGGAAAAAAGGTCCGGCTCCACAGGTTGTTGTACGAGCACGGTCCCGCTAATGGCACGATGCTTCTGCTACCAATTGATCAAGGGGTCGAGCATGGGCCGATAGATTTTTTCGATAATCCGGAAAGTGTTGATCCCGAGTATCAATATCGAATAGCTCTCGAGGGCGGTTTTTCCGGAATAGCCCTGCACGTCGGACTTGCGGAAAAACACCAGAAGAAGTATGCCGGCAAGGTACCGCTGGTCCTTAAAATAAACGGCAGGACCAACATTCCTTCCGATGCGCACGCCTTTTCACCACAAACGGCGTCGGTGGAAGACGCGGTAAGGCTAGGAGCTGACGCCGTCGGCTATACTTTGTATGTCGGTTCACCGGCACAAGATGCTGATATGATCCAGCTCTCGGCTATCAGAGAAGAGTGCGAAAGATTTGGGATGCCCCTTATCGTCTGGTCGTACCCTAGAGGAGAGTCGATAGAAGCAAAGGGCGGTAAGGATTCGTTGTATGCTGTTGATTACGCAGCAAGACTAGCGGCGGAGATGGGCGCTGATGTAGTCAAACTAAACGTCCCTAAAGTAGATAGCCCTAAGGCCGGAGAATCACCGGCACCGTACGGGGATCTAAAAATCAGTCTTGATGACGCTCTTGCAAAAATAGTGAAATCTGCGGGGAAGACATTTGTTATTTTTGCGGGCGGCAGTAAGGTAAGTGACGAAGATCTGCTTAACAAGGCCAGGATGACTATGGATGCAGGAGCAACAGGCCTTATCTTTGGAAGAAATGTTTGGCAGCGTCCCCACGATCAAGCCCTTTTGATCGCTCACAAGATAAGGGATATTTTAAACGAATTTGCCGGATAGCTCGGTGATCTCTTAAGATCTTCAGCTCTGCCTGATAAAATCGGGCAGAGCTTTTTTTGTCGCAAAAATCTATTCTTGCCTTGATCAGCTGATATCACCATTGTCCTGACAGCCTTGATTTATATTTATAAAGCTAAGAGAATCATTATAGACACCGAAAGAGTGAGGAGGATCAAAAATGTCAACCATATTAAGCGTAGTGGTAATTATTATAGCGGCATGGGCCGTTTACCACACAGTAGCCGAGATGCAGCAAGATAAAAGGATCGATAGGCTGGAAGAGAAGATAGATAGCATTAAAACTGGTAATTAGCGCATAAAAAAACCGACCTATTATGGCCGGCTTTTTTATATACTCGCTTAATTATCCATCTTGCATTAAGCGGCTCTGTGTAGTTTTTCCGTTTTTCCTTCTTCTTCTCGAGCCATCTCGGTTGCGATTAGTGCATGGTTTACAGTAACTATAACGCTGATCATTATGACGAACGAACCGATAACTATCTCGTTAATTACGAGATTTCCGATAAGCGGAGAATACTGAAAGATAAACGGTGAAAGAACGGTAATAGCTCCTGCAGGAATCAACATCGTTCCTACAGATAAGTCACCGCCGGTACGCTGGTATTCAGGCAGTACTGAGCCTATCGCATGACGAATTGCTACAAACGCTGAGAGGCTAACCAATACTACCCCTAAAGTTAGCTCTGCCGCTAGTGCTGCGGGAATATCGTTATATGAGAGTGCAAAAGGCGATACTATCAGCCATACTCCAGCGATTAATACTAACCAGTCCGCAAGTCCAAAGTCATGGTGCGACCCTATTATTCCTTTTGTCTTGTTTGTCTTGTTTGCCATCGTTGACACCTCCTTTTTATTCTTACATTTTTCATACCCGCAATATTCATGCATTAACATCTAATCCATATCAATAGCATTTAAAGTAGCTGCTAAAGAGGTACTATTTCAAAATTTTAGATAAATTTTTAAAAAAATACTCGCAAGTGCTAAAACTGATCAACCCTTTCTAATATTTCGTTTTTTTTCGAGATTACTTAGTTCAGACAAACATGTTTTGTGGAAAGTATTTATCGAAGACTTCAGATATCCATGGTTGAAAAGCGAAGCACATTAAACGACAAAATATAGTACAAGATGAATATGTTTAGTCAAATGGTCATTAGGGAATCAATTGGTTAAACAGTAAGCATGCAAATTAAACAATAGATCAAACCACTAGAAAGGGGCGAGACGATGGGTGAGAAGATACCAGAAGAACTGAAGATAAAAGATGGTGTTCCCGGAATATCCGAGCACCAGATTAAAGAACACTACGATGTACTTTATAAGGGATATTGTAAGAAGATCAATGAGATAACCTCGAAGCTCAGTACTTGTGATACCGAAGGGGCAAATGCGACGTATCATCCTTTTAGGGAGTTAAAGAGAGAAGAGGTATTTACGACAAACGCGACCAGGCTCCACGAGGGATATTTTGATAGCCTTGGGGGAGATGGCGAGATAGCTGGAACGATCAAGACATGGGTCGATAAAGATTTCGGCTCGTTTGAGTCCTGGGAAAAAGAGTTTACTGCACTTGGGATGTCAGCCAGAGGCTGGGTAGTATTAGCATATGATTTTACGGATGGACGACTACATAATTATCTCTCCGATATCCATTCGGACGGAGTGTGGTCGGCTGCACCCCTCCTTATCCTTGATGTTTACGAACACGCCTATTTTACTGATTATGGAACCGCCAGAAAGAGTTATATAGAGGCGTTTCTAAAGAATATCGATTGGGCTGAAGTTAATCAAAAGATCGAAAGATACGGTCTTCATAAGGTCAGAGAAGCAGCCTGACTGGAATATTAGTCTTTTAGGTAGCAGAGTACGAATATTTACGTATTCGAGTACAAAATAAACGTCGTGATGTAAAGAGCCGGGAGATATTCCGGCTCTTTACTATGTGCCAGTCCCCGCCATTTGTTTTATTACTTTACCTCTATCAACTATAATCATCTCTATGAGATCAGAATCAAAAAGACTGTATGTAGGTGAAGTCGCCATCGGTGATGGTGCGCCTATTTCAATTCAGACGATGACCAATACAGACTCAAAAGATTATGAAAGCACACTTAAACAGATATCGGAATTAGAATCTGTCGGGGCGGAACTTATCAGGATATCTCTTCCCGATGAAGAGTCTGTCAAAGTATTCAAAAAATTAAAAACCAAGACCAGCACTCCTCTTATAGCAGACATTCATTTTAGGGCCGAAATCGCAGTTCTTGCTATAGAGGCCGGGGCGGATAAGATAAGAATTAATCCGGGAAATATCGGTGGAAAAGATCAGGTATCCAAGGTAGCCGCGGCCGCGGCCAAGCGTAATATACCGATTCGTATCGGTGTTAATGCCGGTTCTATAAGCGATGATTTACGAGATCAAGATATACCGCTTTCGAAACAGCTTACTCTTAGCGCTTTGGAGTGTATCGATGTTATGGAGAAGGTCGGATTTAATGATATTATTGTATCTGCTAAGGCATTTGGAGTGCAAGATACGATCGAGACATACAGGGCTCTATCTAAGTCGATCGATTACCCGCTTCACATTGGAATAACCGAAAGCGGCACTCTGGAGTCGGGATCAGTCAGATCCTCTGTCGGTCTAGGCATACTTCTTAGCGAAGGCATCGGAGATACGCTCAGGGTATCGCTTAGTGCCGATCCGGTTCACGAGGTCCATGTAGCTAAGCAGATACTCCAGTCGCTTGAGATAAGAAAATTCCATCCGGAACTGATCGCTTGCCCCACGTGTTCCAGGTGTGAGGTAGACCTTATCCCCATTGCTAGACAGGTGGAAAAAGAGCTGAAAAATATCTCCGATCCGTTAAAAGTAGCTGTAATGGGATGTTCAGTAAATGGCCCCGGGGAGGCAAGACTTGCCGATATCGGAATCGCTGCGGGGAGGGGAAAGGGTGTATTATTTATAAAAGGCAAACCGGTCAAGACGGTAGATGAAGCCGATTTTGTGGACGAGTTATTAAAGCTGATAGAAAGGGATGAATGATCATTACTAAGATGAATAGAGCGGAGGTTGGATGCTTTTAAGTGAACTATACTTACCGACCTTAAAAGAGGATCCGGCTGAGGCGGAGATCCTTAGCCATAAACTTATGCTAAGGACGGGGATGCTTAGAAAAGTTGCTTCCGGAGTCTATACTTTTATGCCACTTGGGTTTCGGGTTCTTAAAAAAATAGAGAATATTGTCCGTGAAGAAATGGATAGGATCGGATCACAGGAGATCCTTATGCCCGCCCTTCAACCCGCTGAACTTTGGCAAAAGAGTGGAAGATGGTTTGCTTATGGTAGTGAGATGATGCGGTTAAAAGATAGGCATGATCGTGAGTTTTGCCTGGGACCGACTCACGAAGAGTTGGTTACTTCTATCGCATCTGAATTAAAGTCTTACAAAGAACTACCAAAGACCCTCCATCAGATACAGGTAAAATTTAGAGATGAGATGCGGCCAAGATTTGGCGTGATGCGATCTCGCGAATTTATTATGAAAGACGCCTATAGTTTCCATGATAGTCACGAAAGCCTGAATAAGACCTATGATGATATGCACGATGCCTATAGCAGGATAGTTTCAAGGTGCGGTCTTGAATACCGTTCCGTCAAGGCGGCGAGCGGACTTATAGGAGGTGCCGTCTCCGAGGAATTTCACGTATTGGCAGATACTGGAGAAGACACCGTTATCTATTGCCCTAACTGCAGTTACGCGGCAAATGTAGAGATGGCTTCATCTAGATGGCATTTGGTAGAGCCGGAAGAGTTTTTGCAGCCGATAGAGAAGGTCGAGACCAAGGATAAAAGAAGTGTGGAAGAAGTCGCCGAATTTCTCGATGTCGCGAAGTCTAAATTAGTTAAGACCCTTATTTTTAAGGATGGGGACGGTCAGCTGATCGGTGCGCTTATCCCTGGGCATAAAGAACTCAATCTATCAAAACTAGCATCGCTTTTAGGAAGTGAGCCGGTGTTGATCAAAAAGGAAGAATTTTCGACTTATCCGCAGCTGGTCTATGGCTACGTTGGGCCCTTAGATCTAACAGGGATCAATATCATTGCTGATAATTCGCTAAAAGATATGAGAAATTTTATCGTTGGAGCGAATGAAGAAGGCCATCATCTTAAAAATGTAAATGTTGATCGCGACATCTCCCCGAATGCTTGGGCGGACATCATCTTCGCCGAGGAAGATGACCT
>JAUVQW010000072.1 GCA_030597945.1 Actinomycetes bacterium | reverse complement strand
TGAAAGCGGCTTGTACTCGCCGTTCTTAATAGTCTTCATGGTAGGTTTGACTCCATCAACTTTTACCAGCTTTATTTTATCCTTGTTCTCGACAAAGTAAGCGTAGCCAAAATATCCAATAGCGCTTTTTTCTCCGGCTATACCCTGTACTAAGGTATTATCATCCTCACTAAGAGTGGCATCATCTCGACTTCTATCTTCTTCACCATTAATCATCTCAGTAAAATAATCGAATGTCCCAGAGTCGGTACCGGGACCAAAAAATTTTATCTTCTCATCGGGCCACTCCGATCTTATGTCTTTCCAAGCCTTAACGGTACTGCCGGCATCCCACATTTTTCTTAACTCCTCGACGCTTAGGTCGTCAACAAAATCGTTTTCTTTATTTACGACTACCGATAGACCGTCAAAAGCGACTTTTAGTTCTATATACTCGATGCCGTTCTTCTTAGCTTCCTCGGCCTCCTCCGGTTTTATCTGCCGTGAAGCGTTAGAGATATCCGTCTCACCGGTTACAAACTTTTTAAATCCACCACCGGTACCTGAGACCCCGACAGTAACTCTCGCCTTAGGATTCTCTATTTGAAATTCTTCACTGACGGCTTCGGTGATAGGAAAAACAGTGCTTGAACCATCAACTTTTACGGTTCCCGATAACACCTTGGAATCACTGGTGTTTTGGTCTCCGCCAGCGCAGGCTGGTAAAAGAATTGAAATAGAGATAGCCAATATCACAAATAAGATGTAAGAGGTCTTTTTATTCGCCAAGTTCTTGCACATCTCTCTCCAATATTTAAGATCTGCTACGTTTACAATTTCAATTTATCCAAGTAGACCGAGAATGTGGTTAAATACAAGTGACTTTTTTGCAAACTTTTTGTTAACACTTTTTGAAGTCGATGAGAAATTGATACTTTCATCTGGTAAAATGATATGAAATAATCAAACTAAAGAATATGACAACTATCCTCGTTATAGAAGATGATACAACAATAAGAGATATGCTCTCCTTCAGCCTCGAACAGGCAGAATATTCTGTACTTTCCGCAAAAAACGGTGAGATCGGCTTAGAGCTTGCTTTTGGAAACAATCCTGACCTTATATTGCTTGATCTAATGTTGCCGAAAATGGACGGCTTCACGCTCTGCAAGAGAATACGCGAGAAGGACGAGAAGGTCCCAGTACTTATGTTGACCGCCCTAGATTCGGAGAAAGATATCCTAAAGGGTTTTGATTCAGGAGCTGACGACTATATCACTAAACCATTTAGCACCGCTCTACTGCTAGCCCGAATCACCGCAAACCTTAGAAGATCAGGACAACGGGGAAAGGTCGATGACCTTAGCAAACCGCTTAACTTTGGCGATGTAGCGGTCGATCGAAAAAAGCACCTTGTTCTGGTTGACGAGAAACGTGTCGACCTTCGGCCCAAAGAGTTCTTCCTTCTTGAATTGATGGCTTCAAGCCCGGGAGTGGTTTTTACCCGCGAGGAAATGGCGGAAAAAGTCTGGGGGCATGATTTTATCAGTTCATCGCGGACTATCGATGTGCATATAAAACGCCTTAGAGAAAAAGTGGAAAAAAACTCAGCTTATACCTATATTCACACCGTACATACTCTAGGCTATCGTTTTGAGGTCCTAGCCAATGAATAATTTCGAGATCATCTTAGATAACATGAGAGACGGAATCCTTCTTATCGATCTAAATGGCAATGTTCTGCAGATCAATAAATCATTAAAAGAACTTCTTGATAAAAACAAAGCCATCATCGATATCGGCGATGATATCTCGAAGATCGAACTTGATCCCGAACTAAAAAGGGTTATTGAAAGGACACTTTCTTCGCCTAAAGAAAATGATATTGAAATATGGGCAGATAAATACTCCGCTACTCTTCATCTAAGTGTCGTTCCGATTAAAAGTACCGACCAATCCAATGTGCTCATTATCTTCAGAAATACGACGAAACAACGGCAACTAGAGAATGTTCGCCGTGATTTTGTCGCTAATGTTTCTCATGAGCTAAAGACACCAATAACCGGCATCAAATTGCTGGCGGATGCGATCTGCCAAAGCGATGAGGTCAAGGATAATGAGATCATTCAGTTTTCAAAACGGCTGGGCAAAGAGACAGGAAGGCTTGTGCAGTTGGTAAACGATCTACTCGACTTATCGAAACTGGAAGCCGTAAAGCCGAGTTTTGAGTATTTCGATTTTGCCGGCCTGATCAGGGAATTAGGAAACGAATTTGACTCTGTTGCTGAACGAAAGGAGATATCGTTTGAGCTGACCATAGATGAAGAAATCCCCTTTTGTTTTGGCAGTCCGGAACAGTTGGAGTTGCTTATCGTCAACCTTTTTGAAAATGCCATTCGGTATACTCTTCCCAGTGGCCGAGTGAGAGCTGATTTTAGTTCAAAAAAATCCAGCGTCTTTTTTAAGATAGAAGATGATGGCATCGGGATACCGAAAAAAGATATTAACCGCATCTTTGAAAGGTTCTACCGCGTCGATAAAGCGCGATCGAGAATGAAGGGCGGAACCGGATTGGGACTTTCTATCGTAAAGCACGTCGTTCAGAACCATGATGGATTAATTGATGTTAAAAGCGACGTTGGTGTTGGATCGACATTTACCGTTGAACTTCCTCTTGTAACTCTTTAGAGTTTTTACACTTTCATTACATTTGGCTTATCTTTTCATAATATAATTTGTCTACCATATAATTGATGAACAATAATTATCAGGTGATATTAAATTACAACATATTGTGGCTCTAAAGTTTTGTTTGCTCTATATAATCTGGGGCAAGCTCGGCTTCTACGTTTCATTAGCCTGATTGGCCATAGAAAAGTAAAGCTACATAAACTTATGAGCCTGTCTATTGAAATTCAAGCACTTAAAATCTATAATCACAGCGTCTCTGATATTTAAATAATTGAGACAAAGAGGGAATTTTTTGGAAATTTTCCAAAATTTTTATAAAAAAAATGCCCGTTTAATATTTATTGTCATCACCATCACGCTTATTGCCACCGCTTTTTTTCTTTGGCGCCGCTCGAACGGCGAAGCCCAGACGGCTTCACTTCAATCTAGAACTGCAACGGTCGAAAAGGGCTCTATCAGACCTACTCTAGTGACGACCGGCGTTATCATCGCCGGAAATGAATCCAACATATCACCGGCAGTAAATGGTGAAGTGACCTCAATTGAGGTAAGCATCGGTGATACGGTTACTGTGGGCCACATTCTGGCAACCATAGACTCGGATGATGCGAAACGGGAGCTAGACATCGCCCGCTCGAAATTAACTTCGGCAAAAATCAGAATGGACCAGTTAAAATCATCAAACCAAGCATCAATAGATCTGGCGCAAAACTCACTTAATAGTAGCCTGAGCTCACTTCAAAAAGCAGAAGCCGAACTTGCAGGCACTATTGCTGCTTACCCGACTCCCAGCGAGTCCGAACAATTACTGATCGACACGGATGAGGATGCCGTCGTATCGGCAAGTAATAAATATCAAGCTGATCTTATAAATCTACAATCGAAGCAAGCATCATTTGATTTCGATGTAAGGACCCAGCAAGAGCAAGTACACTTAGCCGAACATGATGTAAGTGATGCTGACGATAGGCTAAAAAGCGCAACTATTACTAGTCCGATAAGTGGATCGGTTATTGCCATCAACGCAAGCGTTGGAGATCAAGTCGGTGGCATAAATGCACAGGGACAGACCGGAGATGGCCAAAGTTCATCAAGCTCATCTTTTATACAGATCGTTGATCTTAATGATATTCAAATTAAAGCAACTATCGATCAGGCAGATATCCCAAAGATCGCTGTTGGCCAAGGGGTTGGCGTAAACTTGGATGCCCTTCCTGATAAAGATTTTAAAGGTTCGATCTCTTCAATTGATCCTGTTGCTAATACGAATCAAAATGTGACCACTTATGTCGCCTATATATCTTTAGATAAAACTGATCCATCCATACGACTTGGAATGAGCGCCGATGTAAAAATAGATCTAGGTAAAAAAGACGATGTCCTCTTAGTGCCGAATATCGCCGTACGTTCTAGTGAAGATGGAAAAGTCGTTCAAAAAATCATTGACGGTGAACCGGTTGATATAAAAGTGATAACCGGCCTTAGCGATGAAAATAATACGGAGATCGTAAGTGGTTTGCTGGTTGGCGACGAGATTTCATTGAACGTCTTTTCTCAACAGAGTCCTAGCAGTGGCGGTTTTGGGCAACGTGGCGGAGGCTGTTTTGGGGGCGGTTTCAGACCACCAGGCGGAGGCGGCGTCAGAAGATAAAATGTTAAGTGAATCAGACCCTCTACTTAAACTTAATGATCTTAGCAAGATATTTGATCTAGGCGAAATAAAAGTCCACGCTCTAAGTAAGACCGATCTTGAGATCGCAACCGGCGATTTTGTAGCTATTATGGGACCAAGTGGCTCCGGAAAATCAACGCTCATGAATATAATCGGTTGCCTAGATGTGCCGACCGATGGTGAGTATCTATTTAATGGCATTAAAGTCAAGAACATGGATGAGGATGAACTTGCGACAATCAGAAGTGAGCGAGTCGGCTTCGTCTTCCAACAATTTAATCTTCTTGCTAGAACAACTGCGCTTGAGAATGTAGAGCTTCCCCTCATCTATTCTGGCAAGAGCGATAGGCGCGAAAAGGCACTTAGAGCACTGGAAATTGTTGGCCTATCAGATAGAGCCAACCATATGCCAAACCAATTATCGGGTGGGCAGCAGCAGCGAGTTGCAATTGCCAGAGCCCTGGTAAACGAACCAGATATTATCTTAGCTGACGAGCCGACTGGGGCCTTAGATACGGGGTCGGGAAATGAGATAATGGGTATCTTTGAAAAATTAAACTCTAAAGGCAAGACCGTAATCCTTATAACTCACGAGCCCTACATCGCCGCCCATGCCAAAAGGGTAATCCATCTTAGAGATGGCCAAATCGTTAATGATGAGATAAATCATGACAGGACTGTTGCGATTGTAAATGTCGAGGGCATAAAACATGAACATCTTTGAGAGCTTAAAAGTCGCTTGGAGAGGGATTGTCGCCAATAAGGTAAGGAGCGGTCTTACCATGCTTGGCATCATCATCGGCGTTGGCGCAGTAGTTGCAATGGTCTCCATCGGTGCTGGAGCAACCAAATCCGTTACTGGTCGGATAGAGGGTCTCGGTTCCAATTTGCTTACTATTAGTCCAATTAGCGGATCTCAAGGAGCGGGAGCGAGAGCTGCGGCTGGATCCAATGACAGCCTATCGATGAGTGATGCAAAGAGCATTAAGGATAACATTCCCTTAGTAAAAAACGTATCACCGGAATACACCTCACGTTCTCAAGTGATCTATAAAAATAGTAACGTAAATACTTCTATTAACGGTGTTACCCCCGCTTATGAAAGCGTTCACAACTTTACTGCGGAGTTCGGTGAATTTATAAGTACAGATGATGATAAGACCCAGAGCAGAGTAGCCGTACTAGGTCAGACAGTCATTACGGATCTTTTCAACGGCATCGATCCGATCGGTAAGACTATAAAGATCGAGAATATCCCTTTTAGGGTAATCGGAGTAATGGAAAGTAAAGGTGGTAGCGGTTTCCAAAATCCTGATGACGCCATTTTTATCCCGCTATCGACAGCCCAAAAAAGAGTTTATGGTGCTACCAGTCTCGGAGCTATCGCCGTAGAAGTAACCGAGAGGGATCAAATGAGTGATGCAAGTAACCAGATAACATCTCTATTATTAAATCGCCACAATATTGGAGATCCTAATGAGGCTGATTTTAGACTCTTCAACCAGGAAGAGGTCTTGTCGACTATAAACGAGGTCACCGGGACTTTGACCCTTCTACTGGGAGGGATTGCCGGTATATCTCTTTTAGTCGGTGGTATCGGCATCATGAATATCATGCTGGTATCGGTTACAGAGCGGACCAGAGAGATAGGCCTTAGAAAAGCAATTGGAGCGAAACGCCGTGATATCTTGCTTCAGTTTCTAATAGAATCGACGGTGCTGAGTCTTTTTGGCGGGATTATCGGGATAGCTCTTGGGATAACTGGCTCGCGGCTAATCTCATCACTGGCCGGTTGGGCAACGGTCATTTCCCCAAACTCGATATTGCTC
>JAUVQW010000024.1 GCA_030597945.1 Actinomycetes bacterium | reverse complement strand
CATGGAGACGCTCTTACGCTCTTACGCTCTTACGCTCTTACGCTCTTACGCTCTTACGCTCTTACGCTCTTACGCTCTTACGCTCTTACGCTCTTACGCTCTTACGCTCTTACGCTCTTACGCAAATTA
Organism: Actinomycetes bacterium; assembly: GCA_030597945.1. GTDB lineage: Bacteria > Actinomycetota > Aquicultoria > CAJVYJ01 > CAJVYJ01 > JAUVQW01. Next base: position 11,394 of record JAUVQW010000024.1, on the reverse strand, counting down.
TACCCAACCCTTATCCCTCAAGTACGTTTCCATCCTCTCATAAAACGCTTGAGACATATCCAACATGCTATTTGCGCCGTGCTGATCGACATCTGAATAAATATCATATTCTGACATCTGAAAACACTCATAAGCGTTCGCAAACATCCTCTGAAAACTGGTTTCTATAAGGCCTTTTTTAACTACCTCACGATCGAAAAAAGGTACAACTGCCGAAGGCTTTATTATCTCCATGTGCTGGCTCATAAGAACAGCGGCCGCGCTATGAAAAATAGCGTAATAACTCCTACTGATACTTCCGGGAAGAAGTCCCTTAGAGTAGAGAACGCGAGTCTCATCGAGTGCGTTTTCAGCTTTAGAAAGGCTTTTTTTGACTCTGCTTTTAAGTTCAAAATCCAAGTGTATCTCCTTAGAGTACTGAAAAGGTTCTGGTATATAATAACTTTTTTTACCACCCAATAAAAGACCGGTTGTGACCTCAGCTTAATTGCATATCTTTATATAAATTTTAGTTTAATACATCTGGCTCATGGCAATAAAAAAATAACTGCGAAAAGGAGAGATCGTGATTCCAGCCAATAGCTATATAATAATAATTGCGGCAGTAGGAGCCGTAATTTCTTTGTTTGCAGGAGACTATTATTTTAGATATCTCGATAACAAACGGGGTCCGATGACGCCTGTGGAAATCGAAGATGACAGAGAAAATCTCGATCTGCCAGAAAATATACAGCTAAGCTTCCCTGAAGGTGAGGATATGAACACTGACCTAGATAGCGATAATCTGGCGGCTTAATCAGCCCTTACTTCAAGACCTGTTTCACTTACATTGCCATCGACGATCTTGAAAGCCCTGATAACCGGGTCATCTTTTTTTTTAAGCGAAATTATCAGATAGTAAGCATCGGGATAGAACGCCAATTTTATATCGGTCATCGATGGAGAGGCGTCTGTCTCCGGGTGTGAGTGATAGATACCGATCAATTCCAACTTCTCTTCCCTAAGAGTTCGCATTACCGCGAATTGCTCTTTAGGATCCATCTGATAAGTAATATCGCTTTCATCGATGTTGGCGGTAGGAAATATCTTGGAAGCGACGGCGCCATTTCCCCCTATCATTCCGCAAATCTCACGGGGATCACCCTCTAACGCCTGATCGATCATGATATCGGCCTGGGATCTCTTGAGCTTAAATGTCTCATCCACAGCTTCTGCTCCTAAACGAGGCGCCCGCCAGCCATATAAAAGAGAAAATCCATCTGGTCGCCCTTGATCAGAATACGGCTCGGGTATTCACCTTTTTGGATAAGTTCACCGTTAACTTCAACAGCTACCATCTCGGGTCTTACATCTCTTGCTTTAAGAATATCTTCTATCGTAGTTCCGTCGGCTAAAGATTCTTTATCTCCATTGATCTTTACATCTACATCCCATCCAGATCCTCCCATACATACCTGACAATAAATAAAAACCAGATATAAAAACGAAACATTGGTTTCGTATTCTTAATGCTTATGAACTTAAAGCAGCGTTTATTATAAATGCTTATAAGTTTATTTTCAAACCATGCCTCACTGCCATAAGTCTGTAAGGCGTAAGAGAGTTAGACGGAAGGAGTAAAGAATAGAAAACCGACAGTAGACTTATTGGAATTGGAGATTACCACGTCGGATGCTGACCATCCTCCTCGCAATGACAGTTGTAGGGGAGATAACTCGAAGCAAAGACCACTTCTCGAATTGAAAATTTAAAATTTAAAATTGAACAATGAAAAGTAGAGTAAGAGAAAGCTGAGATCAGAAAGCTGAGTAAAGACTTTGGGACAACGGAGATTCTTTACAAGCGCTAAGACTGATCCGGTTCAAAGACTTGCGATCACAGAGTAAACTCAGCAGCTATTGGGAGATGCTCTTACGCTCTTACGCTCTCACCAAAGCGGCCCCTTGAATCTCTTCGCCACTTCCTTGGGATCGTCTGTCCATATCTTTTCACTCAAATATTTCCAAGCACCATCGGGAAAGACCGTAACGATCGTGCCGTCTTCCATCTCATTTGCCAGCTCGATAGCCTTAAAAACTACAGCTCCCGACGATATGCCCGCCAGTATCGCTTCTTTCTCTGCCAAGTCCCTTAAGTGGATGAATGCATCTTCATCCTGGACAAATTCGTTCCTGTCCAAAAGGCTCATGTCGAGGATAGGAGGAACATAACCATCACTTAGATTCCTAAGGCCCTGTAGTCCGCTTCCGGGGTAAGGTTGTACCGCGACGATCTTTACATCGGGATTGACCTCTTTTAAACGGCGACCGACTCCCATAAGGGTGCCACTTGTGCCCAGACCGGCAACAAAAGCATCGATATGGGGGATATCTTTTAATATCTCTTCAGCAGTAGTCTCATAATGAGCTCTAGGATTAGACTCGTTATCATATTGGTCCGGCATAAAATAATCGCCGCTCTTCCCTATCTCTTTTGCCATTATAATGGCTCCATTTGTCCCCTTATCACCATCTGATAGAACGAGCTCGACGCCGAATACCTCGAGAAGTTGCCGTCTTTCTAAGCTGACATTATCGGGCATGACCGCTTTTAACTTATAACCCTTGTATTTAGAGATCATCGCAAGCGATATGCCCGTGTTGCCGGATGTGGCCTCGAGAATCGTCATCCCCGGTTTTAGGGCACCTGAATTTTCAGCCTCCTCGATCATAAATAGGGCGATGCGGTCCTTAAGGCTGCCGCTTGGATTAAACCCTTCCAGCTTGGCGAATATCTTTACTTCGGGCTTGGGGCTAGTTTTTGTTAACTCGACCATCGGTGTGTTGCCGATAGTATCCAATATGCTTTTATAGATCATCTTTCTCCTCCAAAACCCATCTATTCCTCTTCAAAGATCTTAATCTCACAGGGCGCTTGCCTAAGCAAAGAATCAACGGCGGAACCAAAGAACATCCTGGAGAAGAACGACCTTCTTGAGCGGGCGAGTATTATCATATCCGCCGAAAATCTCGCGATCGACTCTAAGCATTTACTGCCAAAGTCCCCTTCTTCTAGAAAAGTCTCGCATTCGACACCCATATCCTTAGACTGATCTTTTATCTCCACTAGCACTTGTTTTGCCTGATCGACATATTCATTGCTTATCGCTTCCTGTAAGTCCATGCTCGGCCTGTCGCCGATAAATCCAATATCTGTAAGCTTTTCAAAGACCGATCCGGGAACATCTGAGTCGAGAATGAAGACGACTTTCAGCTCAGCCTCTTTTTGCTTAGTAAGATCAATCGCGTAATCAATCGCCTCTTTTGAGTATTTAGTTGTCGATAGAGCCAGTAAGAATTTTTTCTTCATCTAAAGATCCAGATTGATTAGGGGCCAGTAGATCTGTGTCATCAAAAGAAATACTAAGAGAGCGACAAAATCCATCATTATACCAATGGTAAACATCTTCCTTGGTTTGATAAAGCCCGAAGAATACGCTATGGCATTGGGCGGACTAGCTATCGGGAATGCAAATCCCAGACCGGCCGGCACAGATATCGCAAAAACCATGATCTTAAAATCTATCCCGTATTGTCTAGCTATCCCAAGACCGACCGGCATCAACATCGCCACGACAGCAGCGTTACTCATGCCTTCTGTCAGCAATAGGGATACTAGAGCGATCAGGGCAACGATCAAAAATGGCGAGTCGGTCCATTTAGTCACTGTGGTCTCGGCAATCCATGAGGAAGCACCCGACTTTTCCAGAGCAAAACCAAGAGCTATAGCTCCACCGTACATCAGGATTATGCCCCAGTTGACATACTCTTCCAAATCTTTCCACTTAATGAGTTGAAAAACGAACAGAGCGACCACCGCCACGATCGCGATGCTGGCAAGCTCGAATCTGGAGCCAAGAAATATCCAGGCGATGACCGTAAAGACCATTATGATCCCTATTAAACGTTGCTCGGCATTCATCTTACCAAGCGATTTGTTCTTTTCCTCGATCAACTTGACTGCTTTTTCCACACTTACCACATCAGATGGGAAAAATCTTCTAAGTGCAAGATAAGCGACTCCGAGCATGACAAGAACGGTTGGAAGGACGGCTATCATCCACTCAAAAAATCCGATGAACTCACCAGTGCTCTGTTTTAATATCCCGACCGCTAGGGCGTTTCTCGCGCCTCCTAAATATGTCGCCACGCCGCCAATTGCTGCTCCCCAAGCAAGAGAGTGAAAGAGCGCTTGGCCATAAATAGTCTTTTGCGGTTTCAAGTCTAATCCGTGGGCGACCTCTAAGACAATAGGAAACATCATCGCCGCTACTGCGTGTTCCGGCATCAGAAAAGATAAGAATGCTGGTACAAGCAGGACGCCGGCGAGAAGACGCCCCGGACTGCCACCGAATCTCCTTAAAAAAATCAATGCCATATGGCTGGAGAGTCCTGATTTCATCATCGCCGCAGCAAGGATGAACGCCCCCAGAATAAAAAATACAGCTTGATTTCCAAACAAAGAGAACGCTTCAGTGCTATCAAGTATTCCCAGCATCGGAATTAGAACTAACGCAAGCAAGCTGGTTACCGCGAGCGGAAGCGCTCTGGTGATCCAGAGAACTAAGCATAGAGCAAAAGTGGCCAGCGCTTTTTGGCCGGTAAAAGTAAGCCCTTCCGGAGTGGGAAGGTTGATTATCAATAAAAATATAACAACCGCAGCGATAAGAGTGATGCTGCGGTAACTTTTCGTTAAGAGGACCAGAGGAATCGGTCTGGTATCGACCGTTACCCCCTGACCGACCTTAAAGTCCTGTGGACTCATTGTCTTCAGCGGTCCTTACGCGCAATCGTCGCCTTAAATTGAGAGCCAACTTACTCCTTTTCTTAGATTTAAGCACAGTTGGCCATTGCCTCTTTACGGGTGCCTCCCCGCCGAAGTAATGAGCGTCTATCGCGTTAACGACGACATTAAAGTGGCTGATCCAACTCGATGACAATCTATTTCTCTTTAAAGCGTTTTGCAGATGAACATATATTGGTGACAGCGATTCCGGGGTAAGATCGATATGGCTCTCGAGGTCAGAACCGGGAACAGGCCTAAATATGGGAAGTGTAGGCACAACTCCCATTGCCGTTAATATATCTATGCCTTTAAATGTCGATTCCACTGGTTCTAATCCTACTATAAGATTGCTTACTATGGCACCCGAAGGAAAGACTTTCGCAGCCCTTGCCAAAGCCTGAAAATATCGGTCTCTTCCGACAAGGCTCATCTTCCCCGGAGCTATTTTATTGAATATCTCCTCATCATATACTTCTAAGTTATAAGCGAGAGAATCTATCCCCGATGCGTAAGTGAGATCTATCCACTCGTCTGTTTTTGGTGGTTGTGCCTGAACACAGATAAGAACATCAAAGTTCTTCTTTATCTCCTTCACAAAAGGAAGGACCATCGATATTCCACCATCATCAGATGAAATATAGCCAACATTGATGCAGACAAATTCCGCGGCTCCTTCAGCCGAGGCCGCTTCGATCGTCTCTAAAACGTCTTGGACAGATTTATCATCTGTATTCTTTGCGTCCACATCGCAATACTTGCATGCCATATCGCCGCTTAAGAACTCGCATGCTCCCGTCGGAGTTACAAGAAGATAATCCCCGTACTTTCTTCCAACTTTAGCCATGATCTTTCCTGACGTTGTCAGCTGATCATAAAATTTCGGAGGCGGCTCGAGATATACCTTCACTTTCAGATCTTTGTTAACAACAAAGAAATCTTCTGCCTCTTTAATTAAGCGATAATTTGTTTCTTTATCAAGGCATTCTTGTATGGCGATGTTAACAAGGACCTTTCCCGGCAAGATAAGATCGAGCTCAAGAGGATTATGGACTTGATTAGCAATATCAAGCGCTCGAACGATCTCCTTGGAACTTAGAGCGCTTCGATCCAGTCTCACACCTTTAGTTATGAGCTCTAATTTCAATTCACCGGAATTATGATCCGTGTTCATCGTTGTTTCCACTAACCTTCTTTCATGCTTTCTATTAGAAGCGATGCTACTTCCGGCCTTGAAAACTCCGATGGAGGCAACTCTCCATTTTTTAACATCTCCCGCACTTTCGTCCCCGAAAGGGCGATGTGCTCCTCCGAGTCATGGGGGCATGTCTTATACGATGCCATTCCTCCGCAACTCTTGCAATAAAAAGTATAGTCAAAAAATAACGGCGTTATATCGAGATCCTGTGGATCGAACTCATCAAAAATAAAATGGGCATCGAAAGAACCATAATAACCGCCAACGCCGGCATGATCGCGGCCCACTATAAAGTGGGTGCAACCATAGTTCTTTCGGATGATCGCATGAAATATCGCCTCTTTTGGCCCCGCGTACCTCATCGCCGCAGGAAGAACTCCAAGTATGACCCTGTCTTTTGGATAGTATTTATCAAGAAGCACTTTATAACATTCCATCCTTACGTCTGCCGGGATGTCACCGCTCTTAGTTTCCCCTACCAGAGGGTGAAGAAATAAGCCTTCGACCGTCTCAAGGGCGCATTTTTGAATATACTCATGAGCTCTATGAACAGGATTTCTAGTCTGGAAACCAACTATCCTCTTCCAACCCTTATCCTTAAAAAGCTGGCGGCTCTCGATAGGATCCAACCTATATTCTTTAAAATCATCCTTATGTTCTCTCTCAATAAGAAAAATCTCTCCGCCAAGAAGAACATCGCCGCATTCTTTAAGATACGCGACCCCCGGATGTTCGACTTCATCTGTACCATAGACCTGAAGCGCTTCTTTCTCTTTATCGTAATGATACTTTTCTTCAAGATTAAGAATGGCGACAGCTCGTCCGCTTTGTCCGATCAAAGCTATATCTTGACCGATGCTTAACTCGCTTGCGTTATCATCGGATGTCGAAAGGGTTATTGGAATCGTCCAGGGAAGTCCGTTTAAAAGCCTCATATTATCGATTACGCTCTCATATTCTTCTCTGGTCATAAACCCGGTAAGCGGGCTAAAAGCACCGACAGCTATCATCTCTATATCTGATTGTTCTCTCGCGTTCAGCTTTATCTTAGGAAGCTCATCCAGTTTAGACCATATTTGTTCTAACTCTTTCGCGTCCAGCTCCCTATTAATAAGCGTACCGCCATGAGGGTCAATTGCAAAATCCAAAACTATCTCCTTTTAAATAGTCCTATCAACTATATTGCTTTTCGTATTCTTATCTTTAAGATTTCTCCATCATCTTTAATATCGACCAGTTGGTTGCCCGTTTCTCTGCACCAAACAGGAAGATCGGTCTTACTTATATGGTCCGACGTGAGGACCTCAATGACCTCGCCCTTCTTCATCTTCTCCAACTCCATCGCGGTCTTGACAGCCGGCATCGGACATAACAGTCCGACCGCGTCTAAGACGACATCTGGTTTATCTTCTTCATTCATTATAGTTGTTCCTCTTTTCGCCTTCATGACTACGATCCGGTTTTGACCGCTTCCTTAACATGAAGACCGCATTCTTTTTGTTCCGGATTCTCCCACCACCAACGACCGGCGCGAAAATCTTCTATTTTCCTTACAGCTCGAGTACATGGTTCGCAGCCGATGCTGGGAAACCCTTGATCGTGTAGAGCATTGTAAGGAACATCGTTTTCCCTGATATAGTTCCAGATGTCACCCTCGGTCCAATCCATTAACGGATTGAATTTCATCATATTGTTGCCCTCATCTCGCTCCATCTTTTTCATGTCGACTCGAGTAACGGATTGCTCTGCCCTTAAGCCTGTGATCCATGCATCAAGCCCGCTAAGCGCTCTTTTTATTCCGTCCATCTTACGGACACCACAGCAAAGCTTTCTTTTCTCGATGCTGTCATAAAAAAGATTAAACCCGTGCTCTTCACTCATTTTTTCTACCTTATCCGTATCCGGATGATAGATATCGAAAGTCATACCATACTTTTCTCTGGCGGCGTCCATCACATCGTACGTTTCCTGGTTAAGACGGCCGGTATCCAAAGTAAATATCTTAGCTTTTGGATCGATCTTGTGAAGCATGTCGATCAAAACGACATCTTCAGCCCCGAAACTCGAAGCTAGAGCAACTTTGTCCCCAAACTCATCAAGTGCCGCCCGAAGTACCTCCTCTGCACTTGCATCATCTAACTGATTTAAATCTGTCATCTTCTTCCTCCGTTTTATTATTTTTGGCTCATCTTAGAGCCAACTCTTATCTCCGCCTAAATGTAGTACATCAGACTTTTTTGACCTTGTAACTCTCCATGTCTTTTCGCGAGATCGTCGACCGAGACCCCGCTTAAAAAATCTTTCAATCTTACCTGAGACTGATGCCATAACTCTTGGACAACGCAACATGAATCCTGGCTACAGCCATTCTCTTTTATAGTCAGGCAGTCCATATTGATAACCGGACCGTCTAAAGCTTCTATTACCTCCAATACGCTGATCTTCGCCGCGTCCTTTGCCAGACTACAACCGCCGCTGGCACCTCTTTGGCTCGAGACAAGACCGGCCTTTTTTAGAACCGTTAATTGCTGCTCTAAAAATCGCTCCGGTATTCCCTTTCTCGACGCTATTTCCTTAGCCCCGATGGGACCGTTACCGTTAAGTAAGGCAAGCTCTATCATCGCCCTTAGGCCGTATTCCGCTTTTACAGAGAATTTCATCTGCTCACCCAGCTCACTATTTTTCCTACAACCATCAGCAAACCCACTCGTAATCGATAAGCTCCGTTATCGACGGATTCTCGCCGCATATCGGGCATGCATCGTTTCTTCTGATCTTTACTTCTCTAAACGACATATCCAGGGCGTCGACAACAAGAAGGCGTCCCATCAAAGTCTTCCCTTGCTCCAATATTATCTTTAAAACCTCTGTAGCCTGGATCGTCCCGATAATGCCGGCAATTGCTCCCAGTATTCCCGCCTGTGAACAGTTGGGAACGGTTCCCGGAGGTGGCGGCTGTTCAAAGATACAACGGTAGCATGGCCCCTCCTTGGGCATAATCGTAAACGCCTGTCCGTCAAATCTTAGGATCGCCCCGTGGACCAGCGGCTTGCCAGCGAAAACACAAGCGTCATTTACTAAAAAACGCGTGGGGAAATTGTCAGTACCATCTACGATAACATCATAATCTTTTATTAGATCCATTATGTTGGATGAATCCACCATCATTTGATAAGGTTTTACCTCGATATCAGGGTTGAGAGCGGTAAGTTTTTCCGCCGCCGAATCTGTTTTTTTTCTATTCAGATCCTTCTCGGCGTGGATGATCTGCCGTTGTAAATTACTAAGATCGACCACGTCATTATCGACGATACCAAGAGTTCCGATCCCGGCCGCCGCTAAATATAGGGCAACAGGCGAACCTAGCCCACCGGCTCCTATTACTAAGACCTTTGAATCATTTAACTTCTCTTGGCCTTTCCCTCCGACTTCAGGAAGGATAATATGCCTGCTATATCTCTCTATCCACTTTTCAGAGTTTGACACGTATAACCTCTCTTTTTATTAACCCGACTTCTTTATTATCAAACGATAATTTCCATCGGTCTCTTTTATGACTTTTAATACTTGGTGCCCCTCGTCCTTGACGCTTCTTGGAACATTCGATATCGGTTCTCCTTCATCAAGGAATACCTCAAGATGATCTCCATCATCCATCTCTTCTAATTTTAATTTAGTCTTAACAAAGTTTATTGGACAAAGCACCCCTCTAAGGTCAATGCTGTCATCCACCGGAAATTCACTCATAATACATGCTCCTTAAACTTGTCGAAACCGATGCGATTTATTGTAACACCAAGGCGTTCGCCGCGTTTACCGCTACTTTTATAAAATGCCAGCGACTTTCTTATGAGAGCGGAAGCCTCTTCGGCAGTCAAAAATTCAGCTACCAGCTTTCCAAGTTCCGGGTGGCGGCCCCATCTGCCACCCGCATAGGCGGCAAGCCCCGTTCTCTTCTTCACCCAAGCGTCCGTCGGACAACTGCTGATACAATCCCCGCAATAAATACATTTATCATCATCTTTAATGGGTAGTCCGTTGTCATCCATTACAATAGACCCTTCCTTGCAAGTGACTTCACAGACACCACAACCATTACAGTCATCCTCGACTAGCTCCGGCTCCACCTGTCCGTGAAAACCGACATCGTTCTCCTGTGGCTTCGGACAACATGATGTACATCCGGCTACAGTTACTTTGAATTTATGGGGAAGATCCAGACCTTCTTCCTCTCCATAGAACTCCTCGTCGAGGCTTAATCCGACCTCTTGGGACGGACTTAGGCCATTTGGACATATCCCCTCGCCGGGACAGGCGGTGACGACACGAAATCTTGGCCCGCATGCTCCTACCCGTATTCCATCAGCTTCTAATTCATCTTTTGCCGTTTGAAGATCGTCAAATTTGATCCCCTGGATCTCTATCCCCTGCCTTACGGTAAAATGCAACATTCCGCTACCATGCTTTTTAGAGATATTACTTATCTTATCAAGCTCATCAGCTGAGATCTTCCCGACCGGTGTCCTAAGACGGATAACGAATAGATCTTTCTCCTTCTGCTTAATCAGGCCACCTGTCTTTAAGGCCGCGAGATCAATGGCTTTTGGCATCGAATTTTCCATATACTCCCCTTTATCAGCTATCATTAAAAACCGGCTTATCCAGATATCGTTCACCGCTGTCGGGAAGGATCAGAACGATCATCTTGTCCTTATTCTCTTCTCGTTGAGCTACTTGTAAGCCGCCGCACAAGACAGCCCCGCTGGATATTCCTGCTAATATTCCTTCTTCATTAGCTAGCCTTTTTGTAAAAATAAAAGCGTCATTGGTAGAGATCTTAATCGTCTCATCGACAAATTGTTTTTTCAGTATCGGCGGTATAAACCCGGCACCCAGCCCTGCTATTCCATGAGGCATCGGCTCTTCTCCGGAGATGACCGCCGACTCGCTAGGCTCGACCGCGACCATCAAAATGTCGGGATTCTTAGCCTTAAGATATTCAGCGATTCCGGTAATAGTACCGCCAGTACCTACTCCACATACGACAATATCGACTAAACCGTCCGTATCATCCCAGATCTCTTTAGCTGTAATTTTATGCGCCTCGGGATTGGCGGGATTCTTAAACTGCTGCGGCATAAAATAATTAGAGTCTTCCAATTCAAGCTCTTCTGCTTTTTTTACTGCTCCGCCCATACCGCTGCCGCCCTCAGTAAATATGAGATCAGCACCATACGCTTTTAGAAGGTTCTTACGCTCCGTACTTACGGTATCTGGCATCGCCAGCTTTAACTTATAGCCCTTTGCGGCTGCTACAAGCGCAAGCGACACTCCCGTATTTCCCCCGGTTGGCTCAATTATTATTCCTTTGTGTT
>JAUVQW010000057.1 GCA_030597945.1 Actinomycetes bacterium | reverse complement strand
GAATACGCAACTACTCTCTATGCCGTGTTGGATATTAACGACAGGACACTCAAGGTTGCCAGCGCTGGTCATCCGCCCATAATTATTTTCGATGACTTTGTTGACAATGTGCGTGTTGAGACTGGTATGCCATTAGGTCAAATGATCGGCAAATATGAGGAAAGCACAGTATTGCTTCGCGAAGAGACTGGGATTTTGCTATACACAGATGGATTGCTTGAGGCGAGAAGGGATCGTGATTTTTTTGGTGACTACAGAGTCAAAGAAATATTAGAAAATAATTTCCATATCGGTTCTCAAGGGTTGGTCGATGAGCTTTTATCGAACGTGACAGAGTTTGCAGATGGTGAGATAGACGACGACATAGCTTTGATCGTAATACGTTTTTCTTCCCCAAAGATCAACAATGATCAGATAGTACCGCTTAGGTTTCCTTTAGTCCGTGAATGAACAAGAAAATATTTTGATGAAGCTCGGGCCCACTCGATAAACTAGATTGAGAGAGCTTTGCACAGAGTAGATACAGGGCAAAACAATAGAAAATTGATAATGGACGGAATGAAAAATCTAATCCTATTTTCAAGTCTCGATGTTCCATTATCGGCACTGCATTGCAGCGCGTGGGCCTACGTGGATTCGAACCACGGACCTCACCCTTATCAGGGGTGCGCTCTAGCCTACTGAGCTATAGGCCCAAACTCTAAGAAACTTCTTAAAACCTTTCTTTTCCCTAAAATTAATTAAATACTTTAAGCTGACCTTTTGCTTGACTGAAAATACCAATATCACTTTTTAATGTCAAGGCAACTATGTCTTTGGCGGCATCGATGGAATGAGTTAGAGATCACATCTAAGCGCTTACTTTTAATTAATAGCTAAAGGCTATAAAATACAGAGATTAGTAGGTTACCAAACTTTGACCGGTGAAATCATGTACAAGATGAAACTAAAGAGTGTCAACTTGGATGTCACGACTAACCAGCCCGTCGTTATATTAAAGGATGAGGGCAGAGACCGTTATTTACCTATTTGGATAGGTCAGACTGAAGCCCAATCAATATTGATGGAGATGCAAGGAATAAAGCCTAGTCGGCCACTGACTCACGATCTTTTAAAAAGTATTCTTGTTGAGTTAAGCGCTGAAGTAAATGAGGTCGTTATAACCGATATTAAAGATGGTACTTTTTTTGCTAAGATCAAGGTGGAAGTAGACTCAAAGCTGATGGAAATAGATTCTCGACCAAGTGATGCGATAGCTATTGCCGTTAGAACGGATGCTCCGATATTTGCAGAAGAGTCGGTATTAGAAGAGGCTGCGATATTAAGCAGTGAAGGCGAAGAAGAGGAAGTAAAGAGATTTCGCACTTTTCTTAACGAGATAAATCCGACCGATTTCAGTGACAGCTCAAAAACCTAAATTCTCCTAATTAGACTAAGCCCTTACTTTATTTCAAAAAAACAGTAAAATTGGACTGATGTTATAAAGCGGAGGGGTAAACTTGTCCAAATACAAATACAAGCGCATTTTACTCAAGCTTAGTGGTGAGGCGCTCACCAATAAAGATGGCTTTGGTATAGATCCGAAAATACTTCAATCCATCTCCAAACAGATAACCGAACTCCATCATGATGAGCGAGAGGTTGCTATAGTTGTTGGCGGTGGTAACTTTTTTCGAGGGATAGCAGCGAGCGCAAAAGGTATGGAGCGGGCGACCGGCGATTACATCGGGATGCTAGCTACGATTATGAATTCTCTGGCTCTTCAAGGGGCATTGGAAGAGGAAGGGGTCTACACCAGGGTGCAGTCAGCTATTAGCATGCACGAGGTCGCGGAATCTTATATAAGGAGACGGGCTATAAGGCATCTAGAAAAAGGAAGAGTGGTGATCTTCGCGGCCGGAACCGGAAACCCATACTTTAGTACAGATACGGCTGCAGCTTTAAGGTCGCTAGAAATAGGCGCCGAAGCGATCTTGAAAGCGACCAAAGTCAACGGAGTCTATGACTCTGATCCGATGATCAATCCTGAAGCAAAGATGTTTAAAAAGCTTAAATATATCGATGTTCTAAATAGAGAGTTAAAAGTTATGGACTCAACGGCGATATCGCTATGTAAAGACAATGATATGCCGATAGTAGTCTTCAATCTCGGAGTTTCGGGAAATATCAAAAAAGTTCTTCTTGGAGAAAATGTAGGAACATTAGTAGAGGGAGGCGATAATGGATCCAGAGGGATACATTAAGGAAGCAAAAATTAAGATGGAGAAAGCGATTGCGGCGACAGGCCATGATTTGGCAGGTGTTAGGACGGGACGAGCGACGACGAATATACTCGACAAAATAACAGTCGATTACTACGGAACTCCAACCCTCTTAGATCAAGTTGCGAATATTAGTGTGCCCGAGTCACAACTGCTTGTCATACAACCTTGGGATAAGAACATCATCGGAGATATCGAAAAAGCGATCCAACAAGCTGACCTTGGAGTAAATCCCTCTAATGACGGCCAGATCGTCAGGGTCCCCTTTCCACCTCTGAGTGAAGAGAGAAGAAGAGAGATGGCGAAGTTGGCAAAGAAATACGGCGAAGAGGGAAAGATATCGATCAGAAATATTCGTAGAGATACAAACGAGCACATGAAATCTATGGAAAAAGACCATGAGATATCCGAAGACAGATTGGACGGAGCCAAGGAAGAGGTTCAAGACATAACCGATAAATTCATAGAGGAAATCGACACAATGTTAGCTAAAAAAGAAGAAGAGATAATGGAAGTTTAAAAAACGTAAGGCATAAAAAAGGGATCTGAGAGTAGAGAATAAAAATTGAAATTGCTAAAAAAACTTAAAGATCGTCGTTAAGCCAATTCAGTGGTGAAGGATGGTCGATACGGATAACGGTTGATGGGTAAAAGGTAGAGCCTGGGGAGTAAGAGAGAAGGATTTTAAGACTTTAAAGATTTTCCTTAGTCGCTTCGGCTGACGGAATCTTCCCTTTAATTAAATGTTATGGATGGAGATAATTTGTATAAGGATTTAAGGATAAATACAAGATGAAGAGAACTCTAAAAGGTCTTCGCAAAGGCAAGCAGATGAGCGAAGACCTTTTGTTAGATAAGGTAAAAAAAGGCATACCACCAAGGCATGTAGCGATAATAATGGATGGTAATGGCCGCTGGGCGGCAAAGAGAGGCCTTCCGCGTTTAGCTGGCCATAGAGCCGCCATGACCTCCATAAGGGAAGCTGTTGAGGTCGCTCCCGTACTAGGAGTAGAATATTTGACCCTATATGCTTTTTCAGCTGAAAATTGGAAGAGGCCTAAAGAAGAGGTTAGCGGTCTCATGCGTCTGTTTGAAGAGATGTTGAAGAAGGAGATCAGCGAACTCGATGAAAAAGATGTCCGGTTAAAAACCATAGGGCGTTTAGAGATGTTGCCAGAATCGACGAGGAAGACTTTTGAAGACGGTATAGACAAAACTGCCGACAATAATGGTCTAAAGCTTATTATAGCTTTAAATTACGGCGGCCGCGGCGAAATAATAGATGCTGTCAATAAGATATTATCGAGTGAATCTTCAAAAGAAAAGATCGAAGAAAACGATATCAGCAACAATCTATATCTAGCCGATGTACCCGATCCGGATCTGGTGATCAGAACGAGCGGAGAATCAAGGGTTAGCAATTTCTTACTCTGGCAGATCGCTTATTCGGAGTTTTGGGTCACTGATGTCCTTTGGCCCGATTTTAGAAAAGCCGATTTTATAGAGTCTGTAGCCGACTTTCAAAAAAGAAAACGCCGTTTCGGAGGAGCTTAAATGCTTTCGACAAGAATCTTTGTCTCTCTTGTCGGTATACCGATCTTGATTTTACTTTTGTATCTAGGCGGCATCGTATTCTCAGTTGCGATAGGGATCATTGCATTTCTCTCGATGGTCGAATTCTATAACTTCTTTAGTGATAGAAATATTATTCTAAATAAGGAGTTGGGCCTTACTCTAGGGGCTATCTTTCCAATGATCGCATATTTTTTTGGAGCGATCGGACTAATTGGAGCGGTTTCATTTTCACTACTTATTATCTTGTTATGGAAAATAATCTCTGATAAAGCCGAAATAAGCGGCGCTGCTATCACATACATAGGTGTCATATATGTAAGTCTATCCCTTAGCCATCTAGTTTTGATCGAAAAATTTGTAGATGGCGCTCTATTTGTCTTCTTTACTTTTTTAGCTACATGGATAGCTGATACTTCGGCGTATGGGGTCGGAAGACTGATAGGATCTAGGCCGCTAGCTAAAAAGATTAGCCCAAACAAGACGATAGAAGGATTTGTCGGGGCCATAGTAATAAATGTTATAATATTCTCGTTCCTTATCTGGATGCCTCTACTTACTTTTTATGAACGAGTTATCTTTGCGGCCTCCATTTCAGTCCTTGCCACACTCGGAGACTTAGTAGAATCATCTATAAAGAGAGGGGCGGGTGTAAAAGATTCGGGGACATTGATCCCGGGGCACGGGGGTTTTTTGGACAGATTTGATAGTATGATATTTACGGGTGTCGGATCTTTTTATCTGATCTTATTATTCATTAAAATATGAAAAATATAATTATCCTAGGCTCTACAGGGTCGATCGGTACGCAAGCGATCGATGTAATCAAAAATAATCGAGATAAATTTAATGTTCTCGGTATTGCCGCCTTTAAAAACGCTTCTCTTCTCCTTGAGCAGGCAAAGCAATTAAGACCTAAATACGTCTGCCTGATAGATGAGAAAACTTGCCTTGATAGCAAAGATAGATTCCAAGATTATTCTTTCCTAGAGGGCGTAGAAGGTGCTACCCAATTGGCATCGGATGATTCCTGTGATGTCGTATTGAACGCGATCGTCGGAGCGGCAGGCTTGCCGGCAACGGTCGCCGCAATAGAAAAAGGCAAAGTGTTAGCGCTTGCTAACAAGGAGTCACTCGTGGCTGCCGGCGATTTCGTTAATGATCTATTATCTAGATCCAAATCCAAGATCATCCCGGTCGATTCCGAGCACAGCGCCATATTTCAATGCCTGATCGGAGAAGACACGAGCGAGGTAAAAAAGATAATTCTGACAGCTTCAGGCGGTCCTTTTAAGGGAAGGAAGCTTAGTAGCTTAAAGGATATAACTCCGGCTGAGGCAGTCTCTCATCCGCGTTGGAATATGGGCGATAAGATTTCTGTTGATTCGGCGACACTCATGAACAAGGGCCTTGAAGTCATCGAGGCACACTTTTTATTTGGAATATCCTACGAAAAAATAGAGATCGTGATACATCCCGAAAGCATCATCCACTCAATGGTCGAGTTTGTAGATGGCTCCATCAAAGCCCACCTGGGCAGAACCGACATGCGGATACCTATCCAGTACGCACTCTCATATCCAAAGAGAATCGATGCGCCGGTAAGTTCAATATCTTTTGAGGAGATAACTTCTCTTACTTTTGGGAAAATTGATCATGAGTCAGCCCCTTGCATCGGACTTGCTCTCAGCGCAGCTGAAAAGGGTCAAAGTTATCCAGCTACCATGAATGCTGCCAATGAGGTGGCAGTTGAAGCATTTCTAAATAGAGAGATTAAATTTACCGATATTGGAGAGATAGTAGAGGCGACACTAAGCGCCCATTGTCCAGTCGACATCGGGACTATTAACGATTTTAATGACGTCGACCAGTGGGCACGGACTTTAGCCAAAGAAACTATCGAAAAAAAATAAGTTTTTTTAGAAAATTAGGGAAGAGGTAATATTGAGCGGCATCATCATCGCGATCGTCGGACTTGGGATACTTATCGCTGTTCACGAATATGGACATTTCATCGCCGGCAAGCTTCTTGGAGTCAAGGTCATAGAATTTGTTATCGGTTTCCCTATAGGTCCAAAGCTCGCCAGCATAAAGAAGGGGGAGACCACTTACGGAATATCGGCCTTCCTCTTCGGCGGCTATGTTAAATTTGCCGAGCTTTTATCAATACTTAAGTTAAAAATCGAAGAAGTAAAAAAGCATTCACCTGCTGAAAAAGCTGGATTTAAATCAGGAGACATTATAACTAGGGTCGGTGGCACCCAGGTCGAGGATTGGCAAGATGCATACGCGTTGATCTTTGATAGTGGTAGTGAAGTACCGGTAAATGTCCTTAGAAACGGTGTAGAAGAAGAGCTGTCTGTTGATCCGATTGATTTTTCAGGAATTGCTATCAGTAGAGATAAACAGGTGGATATATCGGAGATCCCTAGAACGTTTGAGGCCCAAAAGACCTGGAAAAGGGCGACTATCATCTTTGCCGGTCCGCTAATGAACTTGATTCTCGCCGTTATCCTGGTATTCATTCTGGGACTCATCGGATTTCCCGAAACTACTACCACGCTGGAGCAGGTCATGAAGGGCAGTCCAGCCGCGAAAGCCGGAATCAAGGCCGGTGACAAGATCATCGAGATCGACGGCAAAAAGATGAATTCGTGGGAGCAGATAACGACGGCTATCCAAGAGAATGCCGGCAAAAAAGTAGGCGTAGTTGTCGAAAGAGATGGCAAACAAGTTACCTTAAATCCTACCATTAGAAAAAAATCCGAAGAAGGGTTATTAGGGGTTGAGACAAAGACTATCAGAAAACCTAATGGGCCGGTAATCGCCGCAAAAGAAGGCTTTATTTTTATTGGGAGGACCACCGTTTTAATAGGTGGCTTCTTTCAAAAACTGGTGACCACGCCCGGCGAGGTGCTTCCATTTATAAGGAGCCCGATAGGTATCGTTAGAGAAACGGCGCCTATCGCTCAAAGGGACGTACTGGATTTCCTCGTGACCCTCGCGGGAATAAGCG
>JAUVQW010000148.1 GCA_030597945.1 Actinomycetes bacterium | reverse complement strand
GTCTTCCACGTCAAAGCTTTTTGCTTGTCCCAAAGCTTCTTTAAATACCATCTCTTCTATTCTTTGCCTCTGATCATTATATCTTTGCAGTTTAAGGGCGAGGTCGGTGGCGATACTTTTTTCTTTCTCCAGCAAGATATCCAGACCGTCGCGAGCGTTTAACATCCGGCCGCACGCATTTAGTCTGGGGGCGATCATGAAACTCACTGCAGACGATGATATTTCACCGCTTAATCCGCAAACAGACTTTAAGCCGCTAATGCCCGGCCTAGCAAGCTCGTTTAATTTTTTTAAGCCGTAAACTGAAAGAACTCTGTTCTCACCAATAAGGGGGGTAATGTCCGCTATGGTACCCAGCGCCACAAGGTCGAGCTTTTCCAGGGCAAGCTCCTCTTTATTAAATTCAGCGCTTAAGGACTGAGCAAGCTTAAAAGCAACGCCTACACCCGCTAATTCCTTGAATGGATAATTGCATTCAGGCTGTTTCGGATTGACTATTACATCAGCTAAAGGAAGATCCTTTGGCGGCTCGTGATGGTCGGTGATAATCACCTTTAAGCCAAGGTCCTTAGCTATGGTGATCTCATCAAAATAAGAAATTCCGTTGTCGACTGTGACTAGAAGATCATAGTCTTTCTTCTTTAGCTGGCGGATAATGTCAGGATTTAATCCGTAGCCATGTTTAAAACGATCGGGAATGAAGGGAAAGGCTTTGCCACCTAATTCTTTGATAACTTCAAAAAGTAGAGCCGTTGAAGTAAGTCCATCGACATCAAAGTCGCCATAGATGCAAATCTTCTGGCCATCTGTTATCGCCTGTTTTAAATAAACGGTAGCCTCGGCAATTCCCGCCATCTTTAAAGGGTCATGAAGATCGCAAATCTGCGGGTTCAAGAACAGCTTTGCTTCCTCGTAGGTGGATATCCCCCTCTTGATCAACAGATCGGCTACGAGGCTAGAGACCCCTAACTGATCAGCAATACCGATCGCTCTTTCGTCAGGTTCTCCTATATTCCAAATTTTTGACACTTATTCCTTTATAGTATTACGAATCGATTTGATCTCCAGAGATCTTTTTATCGGATTCTTCCAGTCTATTTTCTAATTCGCGGATATTGCGTTCCTTCTCATTTATAAGACGTCTCAGTTTTACCTGTCTGCCCAGACCGGCGAATGCACTTAAGATAGCACCAAGCAAAGCGGAAAGGATTATAACAAGTGCAAGCGATATCTCTGTGCTACCGATTATAAAATTAAATCTTACAGCGGCGGCGTTTGAGAGAGAGAAAAGTACAACGACGACCAAAACAATAAGTGTTACAACCAGTCGCCATTGCATAAACAACCCCTTGCATCAGACCTAATAAGTATAATAAAAGAGTAGCGGTTGCTAGTAAAGCATCAGCTGCCTAACACTTTGCTTCCTCCACCTTCATCTGCTTCATTCTTCATATTGCCTTCTTCCATGTCGGCAATTTTGTCTTCCAATTTATCCAATTTTATCATTACTTTGCTAAGATCCGACTTCGTGACAATTTGCGATTCTTCTAATATCTTTTTGACTTCGGAATCGACCACTCCGCGAAATTCTTTCGACTCCTTTTTTAGCCGCCTGTCGAAATCATCGATAAAACGGCGGCCTTCATCAGCTCCTATCCGACCACCGTCAACAAGGTCCGATATGGCTTCGGCAGCCTTATCCTGCATAAATAAGAATAATCCAATCGAGGTATTTATACCTTCTTCAAATACATTGCTCACTCGTATCAACCCCTTTAGTTTGCCAACGAATGTTGACGATATAATGTGTTATCACATTTTAAATATACCCGACAAACTTTTACATAATCCGAGAGTGCTTCCTTATTTATCTCCCGTTTCTTTATGGTAAAATCGAAAAAAAGGAGAGTTTATGAAAGACAATAGGTCTGTCACTGTAATCGTACTCTCAGCTCTTTTGATCTTTGAGAGTCTAGCGGGTTCTTATTTCATCTATCAAGCAAATAGCTATAGAAACCAACGAGATGAGACGAAAAACGAACTGGCGCTTGTAAGATCTCAATTAGATACCATGAATAAAGAAAAAAGCGCAGAGATAGATATAGTTAAAGAAAGACTGAGCGAACTAGAAAGCGAAGAAGAGCAGGAAGTTTTTCCTGCTTCCGATGAAGAGATCGAATCAGATAGCGGCGAGATGATCGTCACCAGCCCCAAACCAGATTCTCTTGCAAATGGGACTGTTATCGTCACCGGCCGGGCAAGAGCTTTCGAAAATACAGTAAGCATCAGGCTAAAAGATTCAAATGATGAGACATTCGTTGATACCTTTACTACTGCTGAAGGGGCGGATATCGGGGAATTCGCCGAATTCAAAAAAACAATTAACTTTAGTGTCCCAGAGACTAGTGAGGGAACCATTGAGATTTTCGAGGTATCTCCTAAAGACGGTTCCGAGATCAACAAAGTAACTATAGATCTTAGATTCTTCGAAGAAACTGATTAAATTACATCAGTGCTTTAAAATATGTTCGATGTGATAACCGGATGTATCTGGCTTTAAGTTCATTTTTAGAAATCCTAAAAAAGTTTGACCTTATTTTCCGCTATATGCTCGTGACAACACACCTGTACGGTCACCCAAATATTATTATTTATTAAAAAGATGATAAAAAATAAACAGAATTGGTATAAATACTAGTAAGCGCTAGCATACAAGCATAGATGAGGTGATTATTATGGAAATGAGAAACAAAGTAGTATCGATGGATACGGACAGAGAAAAGTTGATTGAACTCCTAAATATCGATCTTGCACTCGAGTATTCCGCCGCGATCCAGTATATTCAGCATTCTGCGGTTATAACTGGAGCCGCTTACGGCGATATAATTAAGGAGATGAAGATCCACGCGAATGAAGAGATACAACATGCAATGACCTTGGCCGACCAGATAGACTATCTTGGCGGTGTGCCAACAATTGACGTCGGAGATATCCACACGACATCCGAAAACGATCGTATGCTCGAACAAGACCTGGAGGGTGAGGAAGACGCGATAGAGCGTTATAAAGCTAGGATCGAGCAGGCAGAAGAGATAAAGGAATTCGCCCTTGCTCAGCAATTAAGAACTATTCTGGCCACCGAACAAGAGCACGCCATGGACCTTTTGCAAGCGCTTGGACGATAAGTTAGATTGAACGGCTTTTAAGCCTAAAATAAATAGTATATT
>JAUVQW010000129.1 GCA_030597945.1 Actinomycetes bacterium | reverse complement strand
GTTTTGAGCATCATAGTCGGATGGAATGGAAGTATCTGCTTCAAGCAGTTCCAATAGCTCTTCTTTACTATAGTTTTTTGAAGTCGCCTTTAGGCTAGAACCTACAGCTGAATCTTCCTGATTCAAAGTTTTATTTAATGTTTTTGGAACGTCTCTTAAGAGCTGCTGATCCTCATCAGGCTCTTCCTTGGATAGATTGTCTTCTTCCGAGCGCTTAGAAATATCAGCCAGAATCATCTCGTTTCCGTCATCATTGGTTACAGCGCCGGTGTCTATTTCAGCCGGTGGCGCCAGACTTTTCTCCATTAGACCTTCGTCTGTCAACATCTTAGTGCCGGGAGTATTGACGGCAAATAATGACACGTAAGCGACGATGACGATCACAGCCGCTACAGCAGCAAGCGGTGAAGTCGCAAATCTGATTAAAAAGGGACGTTGTTTTGGTGCATCTAGCCCTAGGCGGGATAGTAGGCGCTCTTCCACGCCACCTGGCATGTTTTTTATAGGAAGATCGCCAAGAGACGCCGCTATCTCTTTAAGCTTTGCATATTCTGAGCTGCAATCAGCGCAAGTTGCCAGGTGCGTCTCGATTAGATCGCTCTCTCTTTCATTTAAGGCGCCATCTATATATTCACTTAATTTATCTTTTATGTGTTTACATTCCATATCCGTTCCTCATTAGTTTGATGCTTTTACTCTCTCTTTTGTTCCCTTGGGATCTAATATTTTTATCAGTTGCGACCGCCCGCGGCTTATTCTTGATTTGACCGTACCTATTTAGATATTCAGATGCTCTGATATCTCATCATAGGAAAGACCTTCAACATCTCTTAAAACGACAACAATCCGGAAGTCATTCGGCAAGATCGCAAGAGCTTCTTTAATATCATCTAATTGTTCCTTGGTTTCGATCAACGCCGGTATATCTTCATCGCTTTTTAGCTCGACATCGTCAATAGACTTTTCCTGCGGCTTTCGCCTCCTGAGCCAATCTAAACACTGGTTTGTCGCAAGGCGGTAGAGCCATGTAGAAAATTTGGCATCGCCTTTAAAGCTCTCGATCTTGTCCATAAGCCGGATGAAAATCTCTTGAGAGAGGTCTTCGGCATCACTAGGGTTGTTTGTCAGCCGGTAAGCCAAATTGTATACGTAATCTTTATGCCTTTTTACAAGCTCTCCAAAGGCATCTTTATCTCCGCCAAGATAACGCTTGATCAGTTTTTTATCAGAATTAAGAAGCATTTGAGATCACAAAAGATTTTAGCATATGCGGGAACTTTTTTTACTAGTCTTGCGTCTTATCTCTTAGAAATCGATTTAGGAGGAAAAAATGGGTTACTTAGGAGTCTTAAGAGATAGGCGGATAATCATATTATTAGTGGTTGCCCTGATGTTGCCGGTGTTTTGGTTTATCGGGAACTCAAATCCCACGATGATGGCGGAGTTGCAGAAGGAATTGTCTTTTAATACTATTGCACCACCTGCGAAAATCGAAGATAAGCTTGGTAGCGATAAAGGATCAAGCGATGATCTTTTGTTATCACAGAGAAACGCACCGGTTGGGATGGCTCTGGAGGATAGTATAGGTTTTCCTACTCTGCCAACGATCGGCGACAGGATAATAAAAACGGCCACTCTTTCGCTTAAAGTAAAAGATGGCTTTAGCAAGACCTATGATAAGACGGTTAAGCTTGCCAACACTTTTGGTGGTCAAGTAGTCGCTTCTAATTTATCATCCGATAATGGAAATTACGCCGGCACGATCACCATAAAAGTACCAAGCGAATCTTTTGAAAAATTAATATCGGATCTAAAGGAACTTGGAAAGGTAAACTCAATAAATATTGTAAGCCAAGATGTCTCCGAGGAGTATGTCGATCTTGAAAGCCGTTTGAAGCATCTTAGGGCACAGGAAGATGTAATGCTTACTCTTATGGCAAAAGCAGAGAGTATAAGTGATAGCATTGCTGTACAAAGTCAATTGTCAGTCATACAACAACAGATCGAACAGGCTACGGGCCGGTTAAATTTTCTTAAAAATCGAACCGATCTCTCAACCGTTCAGATAATGATAAATGATCCGGCCCCGATTTCGATGACACCGGTGGACAAGTGGGGCTTTAGTGCCGCTTTGGAGAGAGCAGCTCACGCGGCGTTTAACACGATAAACGGCTTTATCGTATTTATGGGGTATGTATTGCCGCTAGCTCTTATCGGATCGATCTTTTATGTGGTCATCAACTTGGTAAAGAGAAATCAAAAGGCAAGAGAAAGCGCGGTTACCTGAGATAAATAATTGTAATAAGTAGGGGCCGTAGCCAGGATTCGGCCCCTTATATTTATTTTCAATGTCCGTCATCTACCGGCTTCCGTTTCTCCTTAGTCGTTTACTGACATCGATGAAATCATAAGGCTTTTGTTTCGAAGAAAAGTATTTAATGTCGTCAAGTCTTTCAAAATCCCCATCAAGATAGCGGTTGAAGACCACCCTCAAATAGTTGACCGGGGTGATATCTTTGTCGAATAACTCTGTATCTTTTTCCGGGGTATAGACGGCGGTCAGGATATTCATCCGTTCGTTTAGCAACTTGTCCGAAGGGTCGTCCCATCCAGGTGTCGAAGAGGGTCCATGGTCAGATAGAAGGATTATGACCGGAGGTTCTTTGGAATTCTTTATGATCTTGTCGACGGTTTCAAGGGCCTTATTATTTGTAAACACCAGCTGATCGATATAAGCGTCTTTATATTTCCAGACATCTCCTCCCATCTCGAACCTTCCCAGTGATACGGGATTACCTTCGCGATCAAACAGGTATGGCTGGTGAGGTAAGATAAAATGGGCGAAAGCAAAGGTTGGTTTTTTGTTTGCAGGGACATTAGTTAGTCTATCGAAATTATGGAGGATCCTAAGTCTTGCAAGATTTTTAAACGCAGGCCGTAGAAGCGGACGAAGGGTTGTAGATTCGAGAAGGACACGGTTGAATTCGTCAAGAAGATAGGGAAGAAACTCATAGCTTATATCAGCGTATTTATTTCTTTTGGTCGGCCCCCATCCGGTTGAGAAAATTACTGTTTCGTAACCTTTAGATCTTACAAACTTTTGTGCCTCGTTGTTTTTGATCATCTGATAGGGAATGGTTGGGTTTTTTGAATTCTTTCCTATGATATCTGTTAAATAGTTTATATATTCCATATTAAGAGAGGAGGAAAGCGACAGTTGGGTAAAAGTATAATTTGTGCTACTGGTCTTGGAAACCTTAAAATCCCGCTTTTCCAGCTGCTTGATAAATTCAGAGTTATCGTAGGAAAAGATATCTTTTAAAATATCATCCCTGGCGTAGGTATCCAGCACTATGAAGTAGATGTCAGGACTTTTTTTACTCTTGCCTGACAAGTCTGCTACGCCTCCATCGTAGTCTTCGTAGAATTTAGCGATCTCTTTACGGTTTTGAAGCTCCCTCATATCCTTAGCCCGTTCGATCTCAAAGCCGCCCATGGAAACCAGGGTTATAATGAGCAGGCTAAATGAATAAATATTTAGAAAAGACGTAGATCTTTTCATGTCTTCTCTCTTCCTGATCATAAGAAAAAAGCTAATAAAAATGATCATTCCGCCAATTGCCAGTATGATGGTCTCATTTCCGACAATGCCGCTATAAGAGAGAGACTCGGCAGAAGAATTAAAGATCTCCTCAAAACTG
>JAUVQW010000099.1 GCA_030597945.1 Actinomycetes bacterium | reverse complement strand
CATCCTCAATTACGAGTATTGTCGGTTTTTCCTCGCGTTTCTCTATATTCTTCGTAGTATCAGTGGTTTCTTCTTTTTTCACTTCGGGCGCTAGCGTGGCTATGCTTGGAAGCTCGGGGGCGACAGGTATCCTAAAAGTAAAAGAAGATCCCTCTCCAAAATCGCTGTCGACCCATATCGACCCGCCATGAAGTTCTACCAGCCTCTTAGTAAGCGCAAGCCCAAGACCTGTACCTTCGTGCTTTCTGGACTCTGAGCCATCGAGTTGTTGGAATTGTCCAAAGACACGTTCGAAGTCCCGCTGATGAATACCGATGCCGGTGTCGGAAACTGTAATTTGAACGTCGCCTCTAACAGTCATGGCTTCAATTGAGACATGGCCCTCCTCGTCCGTAAATTTGATAGCATTTGAAAGAAGGTTGTACATGATCTGCTTAAATTTTGCTTCATCGGCGGATATGGTCCTAAGTGCTTCATCGATTGCTAAAGAGATGACGATGGATTTCTTATCTGCTAGAGGTTTTACAATGTTCAAGATGTCATTTAATGATTTTTCGATAGGGAATGGCTGAAGGCTTAGCTCCAGACGTCCGGCCTCAATCTTTGATAGATCTAAAATGTCATTGATCAATTGCAGCAGATGCTGTCCGCTCGAATGGATGTTTTTTACATACTTATCTTGCCTGTCGTTCATGTCGCCAAAGAGATGGTCTCTTAGTATCTCGGCAAAACCTATGATCGAGTTCAACGGCGTTCTTAATTCATGAGACATGTTTGCCAGAAACTCGGATTTCAATCTGTTTGCCTCTTCCAGTTCTTTATTGATCTTGTCCGTGTTCTGTTTTGAGGTCTGGAGTTGACCGACCATTCTATTAAAATCGTTCGCCAGATCTTCTATCTCGTCGTTGGTTTTAATAGTCACACGGTGATTTAGGTTCCCCTGGGCGATCTCTTTAGCTCCTCGCCTTAGATCGAAGATCGGTTCTGCTATCCTCATAGACCTGTAGATACTGGCAAGGATCACTGGAAAAGCGACGAATATCGCTATCAGGAAAATTCTAAGTATCACATCGTATATAGGCTTATAAGCCGACGAAAGATTCTGGGGTATCATGATATACCAGGTCTTCTCTTCAAAGATATCGCTTACGAACTCATTACTTATTTTTATAGGAGCGATACCGATGACCGACCTGACCCCCTGAAAGTTATCGGCAATGAGCCAACCGGATTCATCGAGCGCAAGTTCCGATAATAAGCTGTCCTCCATCTTGCTGGCCGATATTTTGCTTCTATCCAACATGATCTGTCCTTCGGAATCAAAGATATCGACGTGGGCATTTTTGCCTATCCGAAGCCTATTAACGTGCTCAAAAATATTTTCCAAAGTGACTTCAAACCCTACAATACCGATCACTTGGCCGTCGCCCACGATCGGTGAAGTTATATATAGAGTCGGATTATCTGCCGCATAATCTAGCTGGCCGATGAATTGCTTGCCTTCTCCATGATCAAAGGACTCTTTCCACCAGATCTCCTCACTAACGTTTTTCATCCTGTCCTTATCTGAGTTAGCTAGAACGCGACCGTCAATATCTGTAACGAGTATCTGCACATATTCACCGTCCTCTTCCCCGGCTATCCACGTAAGATAATCTTGGACTTCTTTCTGTTTCTCGGAGGAATTACCTGAATTTGATGCTTCTTTTGTTAATGTGATGATTCCCGGATCGTGGGCCAGTGCTTCCACTTCATGGACTTCTTCCTCAATGAGTTTACCTACGTTATTTGCGGTTGTGTCAGCGATCAGTTGAAAATTAGCTCCGATAGAAGCGCTCATTGCGTTACCCATGTAGTAAAAGGTGACTATGAAAGTGAATACTGCTCCGGGAATGATACCAACGATCAAAAGAGTTGCTATTATTTTGCTTCGGATAGAACGACGTTTGGAAAATAATGACATGTTAATTAGCCCCTCTTACGCCTCTGCCAATAATACGCTATATATAGTGGTATATAAGAAATATCGGATTTCTGGTAAGACTACTTTAATAATTATAATCAATGGTAGCAGATAAAAAAAGCGCTTATGAACTTTATAAAAAAGGGGTGGGACTCTTAGAAGCCGGTGACCCGGCTCAAGCGGCTCTCGTACTAGAGCAGGCCTACTCAAAGGAACCTGGTAAAGCCTCTATATGTGAAGCTTTAGGAAGGGCTTATTTTAACTATGGCCAGTTTGGCGAGGCACAAATTTATTTTCAAAGAGTTCTAAAGATCGATCCTTCCAATCATTACGGACATTTTGGCATCTCTTTATGCTTAGAGAGAACGGGTGATTACCGGAAATCGCTTGGTCACATTAAATTAGCAACGGCTATGTCTCCAAAAAATGACGACTACAGGAAGGCTAAAACAAGGATTGAAAAAGCGATCGCCAGTTAATTTTTCAAAGGATAGATATTTAACAAAACAATAGATAAATAGCATTAAACCTGCTAGTATTGACGATGAGTAATTGTATAAAAAATTATCGCAGCCGACTTCCCACAATACATCCAGCAATCCCAATTAAGTGAAGAGAGATAATCATGACGATATCGTCTGATAATTTCATAAATAAGCAGATTTCTACCCCGTCATTTCCCAGCCTGGTCGAGTTTATGAGGCCATCGGCGGATTTACTTGCGAAGACTAAAGATTTTTCTTTTATTTCGGAATATCTTTTGAAATATATAATCTCGGCCGAGGATATTCTCTTTCTTACGATAAATAAATCCACCAGCAAGTTAAAGGTAAAAGAGGCGAGCGGAATTAAGACCGAAAAGCTTGCGGCAAGGGATCTGAATTTTGGCGGAAACCTTAGATCTCCGATCTGGCGGGCGGAGTCACTTCTTAGTATATCTGATATGGACAGCAACCAGAGCCTTATCATCGACGATGAGCTAATGGACGAGCTGTGGTTATCCGGTGTTAAGTCGGTAATGGTTTCAGTAGTCTCGGAGCTTGCATTGATAGTCGTCGGTTCGAGCAATAAGAACGCTTTTTCCAAGATTGATGAAGACTTCTTAAAGAGCTCCGCCACACAACTTGGATATATCCTTGAATCCTCCGAGCAAATCGAAGAAGCAAAACGTGCTCTCGAAGAAAAAAGTCGACAACTCTCGCTTACGGAAAAGATAGCTTTTACCTCAGATATAAAAGAGATGATGCGATCGACCTTAACGGCAGTCCATTCAGTCATGGACAGCGATACGGGATCGATTATGTTACTGGACGAAAATGGGAAAGCGTTAAAAGTGAGAGCGGCATATGGGCTGCCGAAGGAAGTGGGAGATTTTTCGGTCGAGATCGGCCAAGGTATAGCCGGATGGGTTGCAAAGACAAAAAAAGCAATAATCATAAATGATATTCCGCCCAGGGAAGTTACATATAAACGGTCCGATCTTGTTTCTTCTATTTCCTGTCCGATGGTAGCAGGGGATAAATTGATTGGAGTTATAAATATTGGTTCAAGGAACGAAAAACTTATCTTTTCCGATGGGGACATTGAAAAGATCACTAAATTAGTATCTCAGGCTTCGATCGCTATCGATAACTCAAATTCAGGTAGAGGTCTTGAGGATGTTTTCTTTGATACCATCTCAGCCTTGGCACGAATAATCGAAGTCAAGGATAAGTCATTAAAGGGGCATGCGGAAAGGGTTGCAAAACATTGTGTAGCTATCGCCAGGAAGATGGATCTTTCTCTTTCTGAGATAAGGGTAATCGAGCTTGCAGCGATCTTGCATGACATAGGTTACGCTGGTGTTAATTCTTCGATCTTCAGACTAAAAAACCCGCTTAGTTCGGTTGAAAAAGTACTCGTTAAAACCCATCCGATCGTAGCCAGTGACGCTCTTAGGAATATTCCCAGATTTCGAGAGGTTGCCGAGTCCATCCTGCATCATCACGAAAGGTACGATGGAAAAGGTTATGTTATGGGCCTCAGCGGTAACGAAATCCCATTAGGTGCTCGGATCATCGCTGTTGCGGATGCATACGATGCGATGATCTCCAAACGGTCGTTTCGTGATTCGATGACTTCTAAGGGTGCGTTAGATGAGATCAGGCAAGAATCCGGAACACAGTTCGATCCCGAGGTAGTAGAAATATTTCTTTTGCTTGAGGATGTAAGAGTTCAGGAAGTCTCTTAAGCTTTAACTACTTTGTTTGCCTTAAGGCATTTTGTGCAGACATTCATCTGCTTTACCCCGCCGGTTGGCGTTTTGACACGCATTTTTTGAACGTTCGTTCCCCAGGTTTTAGGGGTCTTTTTATGGGAATGGCTAACATTTCGACCAACTGACGGAACTTTTCCGCAAATATCACATTTTTGAGACAATTCTACTCCTTCGACAAAACACTGGTATGTTAGCATGCGACTTAAAACTTTACAAGCTAAACAATCCCTTTGCCGTCTTACTTTCCCAAAACTTTACATATTAAAAAAGAGAAATGCTAAGGGTTTTGCCCACAAGCGCGGTATTCAGGAATGATATAATCAAGCGATGGGAGCACTGACGGAAGAAGAAAAAATCGATGTCTCTAAGTTTAAGATCCTATTAGAGGGAGCAAACGGAGCGCTTGAGAAGGCAGAGCGTGAGATAAATAGATTAAATGTATTTCCCGTTCCCGATGGTGATACCGGCACTAATATGAGACTCACATTTGCCTCAGTAATCGAAGGAATAAGCAGCGAAGCACCAAACACTTACCAAGAACTTGCTGCAATTATGAAAACAAAATCCCTCCTAGGGGCCAGAGGGAATTCTGGAGTCATCTTGTCTCAGATTATCAAGGGAATAAGCGAAGTCATCGCTGATTGCAACAATATAGATGCCGACACCTT
>JAUVQW010000138.1 GCA_030597945.1 Actinomycetes bacterium | reverse complement strand
TGTCATAATGGTACCGGCGCCAGTACGAATATCGATGAAGAATTTAACGGTGGAATAAGTCCGGTCCCGGTATCGCGTCATCCTGTCTCCGAGGGAACGATGGTCTGCAGTGATTGCCATACGCCTCACAAGGAAGTCGAAAACTTTGATTCAACGCATACGGTCAGCGAGGTAATAAAATTACTCAAGACCAGGCTAAGTAGTTATATCGGCTATGTAGTAAGCGATGAAAATACAGCATGGGAAGATACTACCACCGCGAAAAAATTAACCGATCCAAAAGATATGTGCTCAAATTGCCACGGAGTTTCTTCGACTCTTCCCGGCGGCGATCACTTAAGTGATTTTAAAGCTACATCACACGATTCTTCGGCGACATCGGTCACTGGAATATCTTGTTTCAATTGCCATGCTTCTCATTCGTCAAGCCTGCCGGCCCTATTAAAGACCCAGATAAATACCAATACGGTTTTTGATAACGACAACTCGGTCTGTTTCTCGTGCCATGCAATAAAGGGCGGCGGTTATTCGGGACAAGTAGCTTTTGAATCTTCGCTTCACCATGTTTCAAGTTCATCAGTGGCTCTCACTTCGTGGCCCGGGACTTCTTACGAGTTTGGCTATTGCCTAAACTGCCACAACCCCCATGGAGCGGCTGCTTCCGATTATCGCCGGGCAATAGATAATGACCTCTGCACCACCTGTCATGACGCGGGTTCAATTCCCTCTGCTTATTCTTACAGGGGAGTGAATACTTTCGATCAAACGCCTCACGGAGATACGGGTAATGCCAATAACGTCTGGCCATTTCCAGCAGAGACTGGACAAGCTATAGGGCAAGGCGGCTCCACTGCCGGACAGTGCATCAATTGCCATGATCCGCACGGTAGAGACGATGGTACCGGCAACCCTTATCCAAAGATGGGGCTTCGGGATGGGGAGAAGCTATGTTATGGAGGAGGCACGACTAATTGCCATGCATCTGCAACCGGTTCTGCCAGTGGTGTTGATATTAATGAAAGATTTACGGCCCATGCTGATCCCAACTCCCATCATGATGTAAGTGATAGTGATCAAGCGGCAACCGGCGCTAAGGTGGAATGCTACAATTGCCATAATCCACATCTTGATACCGAGTCCACAAAGACCGTCGATCCGGATAGCAGGTATACGGCTTATAGTAAAAGGGTCAATCAGGTAACGCTCTATCCGCAAGCGACTCTTCAGCCTGGAGCAACCGGTCAAGATGCATTGTTACTAGGGTCCGACCCGCTAATGAACTTTGGCAGTTCCACAATAATGTGGGTAGGTCGCTGGTCTGGCCAACCGGCGCGTTCGATCATTCAGTTCGACCTTTCGGCGATCCCGGCTGGGGCGACAGTTTCCAGTGCGATCCTGTCCCTTCCAAATTCGGGCGCTGGGTCGGCTAGCGGTTTCGACGTTGAGATCCATAGAAATACCGCATCATGGGATGAGAGCTTGGTGGCTTACAATACTATGCC
The DNA here is from genome assembly GCA_030597945.1 of Actinomycetes bacterium. Lineage (GTDB taxonomy): Bacteria > Actinomycetota > Aquicultoria > CAJVYJ01 > CAJVYJ01 > JAUVQW01. The sequence continues at coordinate 1,880 of JAUVQW010000138.1, read as the reverse complement.
TACTTTCGACCCCACGGCTATTGATACTATTCCGACAGTAAATCTATATGGATGGGAGAGTTGGACCGCTACAGGCCTTGTCCAGAGTTGGTTGGATAGTACTTTCAGTAATTATGGTGTTACGCTTATGTCACCTACTGCAGAAGCTTCAGTTGTTGATTTATACAGAGAGTATTATACTTCCGATCGCATTCTTACACCGGGCGGCCCTTCTATTATTGCTGAGAGGCCGAAGCTAACGATAACTTACATTGCGGCATCACCGCCAAAAGAATACGATTATGTAGATTATTGCTCAAAATGTCATGATGGCACGCCTCCTTCCGATGTAGCAGTTCCTATTGGAGTAAGTGACATCTTCCCAAGATATTCAGAGACGACTGCGACCGGGGACAGACATGGAGCCAGGCTAGGATCAGCCAGTGGTTTCGGTGAACTTATCGGGCCGTATTATTATGGTATTGGAGCGATACAATGTGCTGATTGTCATGATTCTCATGGCTCTGGTAACGCCTTTGGCATAAAAGAGACTATTAACGGTAAGACAGGAATATCAATTCCGCCTTCCACATCTCTTGGGATAGCCGACTACTGCAGTTCGTGCCATACGTATACTCATGCCCCGCTGCCGGATTGTTTTTCTTGTCATTTTCATGGCGCGAGTGCAGACGGTGATCCAAATACTATCTTTTAAGCGCTTGAATGAGTAGACTTTTCAAGTTGATAAAAGTAGATAGATTAGCTAAAATAACGTGGTCTAAAAAATTTATAAAAAGGAGTAATGATTTGAAATTTAAGTGGATTATAGTGGCAATGATCGTGGTTGCTGTCGCTCTTACCGGTTGTGGAAAAACGGACGCGCCACCACCAACGCAGCAGGGCCAGACACCGCCGTCATCAGAACAACCAAAAGATGCAGGACCCCCATTGGTACTTGAAGAAGGTGTTAGTCCTGAAGAGCACGTAAGAAAGTATTTTGATGCTTATGTCGCTAAAGATTTTGAAGCAGCTTACAATCTGCAGCCGGCAGTAAATAAAGCAAAGCAGACTAAGGATGAATTTACAACTCAAAGAGGCGGTTTTCCTATATCCGACTATAACGTTCTTCCGGTATCTGAACAAGACGGCCAGCAAGTAGTTGATGTTGAGTACGATCTCGGAGAACAGTACGGAATATGGGTTTCGTCATGGATGTTTACAAAAGACGGATCAAATTGGGTCGCTGATGAATTTGTAGTTTCGATGAAGCAATAGTCAGCTAAGAAATAATAAATTAAGACCCCTTCATCGAGGGGTCTTTTTTTTGCGTAAAAATCGAAGAAAGGGGGAGTAGATACTTTTAATAATTTAACGAAAAATTAATTGGAAAAATGGTGGACCAATGGAAAACCAATCTGTCTTCATCTTCGAATTAGGTGAATATATTTTTAATATTGTCCGCCAATATGGTGTTTACGGTCTTGGCATCGGAACATTTCTCGAAAGTCTTGGAATCCCGGCGGCGGGCTTGGTCCTTCAGTTGGCTTCCGGATCTCTGATCATCAGTGGCAATGCCACATTTGTAAAGGCTCTGGCTATTTCGACAATCGGTCTTACACTTGGCTCAATTGTCAGTTATTATATCGGATATTTTGGGGTCGAGGTCTTTCATCGCCTTTATCCTAAGAAAAGTGAGGGCAAACGATCAAAATTAAAAAATTTTCTTACAAGACATGGAGATCTAGCGATTTTTCTTTCCCAATTATTTGGCCCTGCTAGAACTTGGATATCCATTCCTGCCGGGGTCATGAGGTTAGATATAAAAAGGTTTATATTCTTTACTTTTTTGGGCGGTCTTTTTTATTGCACATTAGCTATAGTTCTACGTTTCTACGCCACCT
>JAUVQW010000044.1 GCA_030597945.1 Actinomycetes bacterium | reverse complement strand
GTTGGTTTGTCCAAACGACGCGATCATGGCCAACCACAATACTTTCAATAAATTTCTTTTCTATAAAAACAAGGGAGGCGTTCCCTTTAAAAGGGGAGGGCGAAGAAACGACCCGGGCGTATCGACACTGGATCAACTGAAATTTTCCAGGATCTCGATGCTTACAGATCCGGCACTTGACGCTGGTCGGCACGAATTTCATATGACAACTTTGTTAGGAAGGAATTTACCCCCTGAGGAATTGCCGCTTAAGACCGTTAATGACAAACTTCTTTTAGATGGTCCAAGCACCTTTATCCCGCCGGTAAGGGAGATTTTTCCAATTATGATAGGCAGCATGTCAGTTGGCGCTTTATCTCCCCATATGTGGGAGGGACTTGCTATGGGCGTTGCCTACTTAAACGAAGTAGAAGGAATTCCCGTGGTCATGGCTAGCGGAGAAGGCGGTATGCCTCCTCGGCTGTTAAAGTCCAGGTATTTAAAGTATTTTATTTTGCAGATAGCGTCTGGTTACTTTGGATGGGACGAGATCATCCACGCACTTCCGGAGATGGTCGAGGACCCGGCAGGGATCGAGATCAAGTATGGCCAGGGAGCAAAGCCCGGAGACGGCGGCCTCTTGATGGCTTATAAAGTCTTAAACCTTATTGCCGAGATCAGGGGCGTTCCAAAATATGTCGATCTGGCGTCACCACCGACTCATCAGACAAAGTATTCTATAGAAGAAGCAGTCGCGAAGATGATTCAATCGATGTCCATGGCCTGGGGTTTTAGGGTGCCAGTTTATCCTAAGATATCAGGATCAAGGACGGCCCAAGCGGTTCTAAATAATTTGGTGAGAAATCCTTATGCTGCCGCTTTATCGATTGACGGAGAAGATGGTGGAACGGGGGCGGCCTTTAATGTTTCGCTTGATAAGATGGGGCATCCTATTGCAACCAATATAAGAGATTGTTATTTGGACCTTGTTAAGCAGGGCAAGCAGAACGAACTGCCTCTTATTGCCGCGGGCGGCGTTGGAAAATCAGGAAACTTGGCTGCGAATACAGCGGCTCTAATAATGCTTGGAGCTTCCGCTACTAGTATAGGAAAGTATATTATGCAAGCAGCGGCAGGATGTCTTGGAGACGAATACAATCGTTGCAACGTCTGTAATACCGGTCGCTGTCCTAGAGGGATCACGACTCAAGACCCGAAACTCTACAGGCGTCTTGATCCGGATATTGTCGCAGAGCGTGTTGTCGATGTATTTAAGGCGGCAAATATGGAGCTTAAAAAGATACTGGCACCGCTGGGAAGAAGTACAGAGCTGCCGATCGGGATGTCTGATGGACTGAGTATCGCAAATAAAGAGATGGCAGACAGATTAAAAATAAATTTCGCTTGTTGATGAGGGAAGATGGCTAAGAATCTAAAGTCAAAAAAAGAAATAATAATAGAAGGTGTTGTAAATGGGGAACGCGTCTCTTCTCGCCAACTGGAAGAGTTGATCCAAGATGGCGTAAAGAAAGGCGCAAGGCGCATGAAGATAAACGCCGATGGCCAGCATGGCATTGGCGGCCGCATATGGCCCCTCGATGAGAAAATCGAGATAGTGATAAATGGTCCGAGCGGTCAACGTACGGGAAGTATGGGGATGTTTGGGACAGAAATAATAGTAAATGGCAACTCATCTGACGACACCGGTTGGATAAATTGTGGAGCTAATATTACAGTTTTGGGCGATGTAACTAACGGCGCCCACAACGCAGGCGCTCAAGGCAAACTCTACGTTCAAGGCGGCGGCGGAGCCCGTTGCGATACGATGACTAAATTAAATCCCAGATTTGATCCTTTACAATCTTGGTATTTTAGAGATGTGGGAGATTCTTTTGCCGAGTTTAAAGCGGGTGGTATAGCTGTAGTCTGTGGCATTGATCCTCGAAATACGGATAATATTCTGGGCTATAGGCCATGCGTCGGCATGGTTGGCGGCACGATATATTTTAGAGGCCCCGTCAAAGGTTATAGTGAGGTCGATGTAAAACAAACTGAGCTAGATGACGCTGATTGGGATTGGCTTACAACCAACATGAAGCCCTATTTGGAAGCGATAGATAGAAGCTCTCATCTTAAAAAACTGACCAAATCTAAAGATGAGTGGAAGAAACTTATTCCGTATACTCATGAAGATAGAAAAGAACTGGCTGAGAAAAATAAGCCGCATCTTAGCCGATTTAGAGTCGATAGCTGGGATGAGGCCGTGGGCAAAGGCGGTATATTTGGTGAGTACATAGTCCACGAGCAGACCATCCTTCCCTATATCACAAACGATGTTGATAGACGATTTAAACCTATTTGGAGTAACGATAAGTATATGGCGCCGTGTGCAAATGCTTGCCCTTCCGGGATACCTACTCAAGAACGTACAAGCTTGATCAGGCAGGGGTGCTTAAAAGAATCATTGGAACTGGTCTTAGATTACAGTCCGTTTCCGGGAACTGTCTGCGGCCAAATCTGTCCCAATCTATGTATGGATGCCTGCACCAGAGGACTCTATCTTGACAGGCCTCTCGATATTAAGAATCTCGGTGCTTTAAGCTTGGATCTTAAAGCGCCAAAACCTGCTCCTCCTACCGGTAAAAAGGTCGCGGTAATCGGCGGCGGTCCGGGCGGTTTATCGGCCGCTTGGCAGCTGGCCATCAAGGGCCATCAGGTAGAAGTTTACGAAGCTGATGAAAAATTAGGGGGCAAGATGGAACTTTGCATACCGAGGGACAGATTGCCGGTCGAAGTCCTAAAAAAAGAGTTGGACAGGATCAAAGATGTGGGAATTATCGTGCATCTAGGCAATAAAGTCGATAAAAAGTCTTTTGAAAAGATATATAAAGATCACGATACAGTGATCCTTGCAACAGGAGCTCATACACCAAGAGTGATTCCTTTTGAGGGCCATGAAGACGTGGTAGCGGGGATAGAGTTTCTATATGACGTAAACAAAGAGAAAGCCACCGACCTAAGCGATCAAGAGGTCATTATTATCGGTGCCGGTAATGTGGGAATGGACATCGCCTGCCAAGCATACGCAAATGGGGCAAAAAAGGTAACGGCGATCGACATTCAGGCGCCTGCCAGTTTTGGAAAAGAACAGGAGCTAGCCGAGGCTTTGGGGACCGAGATCGTCTATCCGAAATTTACCGAACGATATGACAAGAATGAAAAGAAGATATTTTTTAAAGATGGTTCATCGATGAAGGCTGATACGGTAATGGTCTCTATCGGGGAGCTACCAGAGCTTGATTATCTGACCCCAGATGTGAATATCGAAAATGGTTTAGTTGAAATAAATCAAAACAAACAGACATCCGATGTTAAGGTATTTGCTATCGGAGATATGACTGGAGCCGGCCTAGTCACCCACGCTATCGGTGATGGAAGAAAGGCGGCTGAAGTCGTCAATGCGATGATGATGAGCTACGATTATGTACCGGAAGTCAAAGCGTCCATTCCTTACGGTAGGATAAGGACGATCTATTATGAGGGCGAGAGAGAGACAGGCGCGGTGCATGATTTTAGTGTCGATGCCGAGGCGAATAGATGCTTATCTTGTGGTACTTGCCGTGATTGCGAGATTTGCTTATATACTTGTTATCAAGGGGCGATCACTCGGATCACCAAAGATGATGGTGGCTGGGAATATGTTGTGGATGAAGCCAAATGTACCGGATGCGGTTTTTGTGCTGGCACTTGCCCGTGCGGTGTCTGGGAGATGGTTCAGAATATATAGGCCAAAGTCACCAATGGAAAATTTAAAGTCGTAAACATTATTATTTATTTTTACTTCAAAAAACGAACTCCTCTATTTTTCCATATAGCTAATTGAAGAAGAAAAAAGAGAGGCCTATCAGGATGAATAAAGTTCCGGCGACTTTTGAAATCAATCGCTTATCGAGCTTTTTTGAAGCGAATTTTCCCAGATAGATAGCGATCAAGGATACCGCGATAAGGGCGGCCATCGTGCCGATCAGGACAGGCAATAGGCCGTATCTAGTGGCAAGCAATCCCGAAGCGATCTGAGTCTTATCTCCCCATTCGGAAATAAAGATCAAAAAAAATCCGGCTTGGAAGGCGTTTCTGTTTATCGTAGTATCTTCTTCATCGTCTTTGCTAAAAAATAAGATAAATAGGCCAAAAGCAATGAAGATTATCCCGGAAACGGTCTTTAAGATTGTCATCGGAACGACCGTTGTTACCCAAGTCCCAAGAAGTATGGCGGTGCCATCGACGATCAGAAAAGCTAATGTCACACCTAAAAGAAGTTGAAGATGGTGTTTTGTTTTAGATGACAAGACGAAGATCGAAAGCTGGGTCTTATCACCAAGCTCAGCTAGGGCTACAGCTAAAAAAGTGATGAAAAATTCTGACATCAAATGACCTTTTTATATTTGAAGATAGTTAACGAAAAGTATTTCTTTCGATTATCAACCGCCATTATCGCAGGACCTCTCGGTCAAGTAAATAAATTACAATTGTGGCCGAGTAAATTTGTAGCCTGAGCAGTAATTTGATAAAATTTATTAGTTCGGGCAAGTGAAGGAGTGCATCCAATTGATTAGATTACCGTTTAAAATATTCAACAGAATTTCTTCGGCTTTTATTATTATAATCCTGCTTTTTATCTTTTCGGCAAATATTGCCATGGCCGCATCTCCCTCTGAGGAAGAGAGGATGACGCCATCTGATCAGATGACTAAGCAGGCTGCGGCTCAAGACGGCCAACCAACGGAGATCCAGCTGAATGACGGTCAACAGAACTTGATGTTGTCTGCCGTTGCCGGCATTTTTATTATAATACCGGTAGGTATATGGATTATCTCTCACCAAATAAAAAGAAACCGGAAAAGACAAGAGGAATCGTAAGGAAAAAAGGGGCCGGCAATAATTAACAAACGAATTTTATTTATCTTCGCGGGTGTTTTTGTCTCCTTAATATTAGTATCGATCGTAATTTTTGGAAGGGCCTCCTCTACAGCCACAAAAGTAGGTGTTGAAGAAGAAAGCCGCCACTGGGCCAAGGTAAGCATCGATAGGTTTATGGATAAGAAACTTGATCTCGAGATCCTTGGTAAATTTGACGTTCCCATCGGAACTATTTATGAAGTGGCGACTACGGATAGAGATTCTTTTTTTCATGTTCTTAAAGATTCAAGAGATGTCATCTACGCAGATATCGGCGGTATGAAGATGAGGCCGGCAAAAAATGAGATGATTTCAAGAGATGACGCTCTTCTGATAGCAAAAGAATATATTGATTCTCAAGATATCGAACTAGAAGGATTTGTTTTACCTGATAAGCAAGCGGATTTCTTTTGGCCTAAGCCGACCTATTGGACCATTGTCTGGTATGCTTCGCCAGATAGCCCGTTTGAATTCGCTAAAGTAACTGTTGATGCAGAAAATGGAAAAGTCGTGGCCTATGGAAAAGGGAACGATGATTGGTCCACATTTTGCCTTCCAGATAAGGCCCAAGCAGCCTGGGCTGATGAGCAACCGATATAAATCGTCTCATTTTAGGATAACGAGTTGCGTAATTAAAATTACATTCTGTAAATTGTAAAATTTTAAAAGATTAAAAAAACCTTCTTTACAAGAAGGCAAACTTTTTTTGACGCCGAGTCTTCTATAACTTAAAACCTGCAATCTATTACTTTTCTTGATCGAGCAAATGAATATACACGGCGAATAAAATTAAATAATAATTTAACTTTTTTTAGTTCTTTACGCTCCTGTTCTCCAACGCTATAGGTTCTCTTTGCAAATTGACTATTGATATAGGTTTGTTTTTCATATAACTTAACAATCGCTTAGTAATAAAAATCATTTAATTTTAAACATTAAGGCAATAATTCAAACTCCGTCGGAAAAGGATTTAAATGGATGAAGTATGTTACTGTTCAAATTGTGAGAAAGAGGTTCCAGGCAACGCAGACGTTTGTCCCCACTGCGGAATAAAGCTTGATGAAAGTGGCGAAGCCTAAGATCTTAAATTGAACATAGTTTTTAAAATCTTATCTCAAATAACAAGTCGCTATAAAAGAGATAATCCTATTTTTTAAGATCTATAGATAGAGAATTATTAGCGGGGGCATTCATGTTGCTCTTAGAATTATTAATCTGTTTTCTTAGAGAACTAACTTCGAGAGTCAAGAAAAGCAGTAGGGTCAACACAGCTATTAAACCTATGATCATTGCTGTTCTAATTAGCTTATTATCCATTTTTTCTCCGTGCTGGGAATTTTCGTCTTTTCATAAGGAAAAAAATAATCGGTCAGTATGAAATATCGTCTTTACCATCATTAAACAATCGCTATTTGTTTAGCTTGCTTAATAATTTACACTAAGGGTTAAAAAATATCAATAGGCGGTCATAAACAATCTTCTAATGGTCATTATATTGTGTGAAAGGTTTTGAAGCAAGTGAGCTTAAAAAAGAAGAAAATACTGTTCTTACATGAGATAAAGTTATCTTGAAAGATATTATGAGCATTGTTAAAAACTTTTATACGCCTTGCCCCGGAGTCATCATCGTCTTACCTTCTACATCGTAACCTATATCTGCCAAGACAGTCTCAATCTTCTCGAGGGTGACATCCGCTGAATCAAAAGTTGCGTCAGCGTAAGCATCTGGTATATCGACGTTTACGGCCTGGATGCCGTCGATTTCCCCTAAGGCTTTTTCTATTCTTATTTTGCAATTATCACAACTGATATTAGATATAGCTAACCTGACTTTTTGCATAGAACCCCTCTTGGTAGCTAGTAAAATTATTATACCCTAATCTACAAATCTAATATAAATACCACTTATTCGGGTAAATTATTAGGCAGATTTGAAGCGGAGGAAAAATGCGCGATCAAGAGATTCCGGTAGAGATGCTCGCAAAGCAAGCCTTAAAAGAGGAAGAGATAAAGGAATTTGAGGCCTGGAAAGAGAAGCAAGAAGCGAGTAAAAATAAAACTTTGGACGATTTAAGGACGATTCTTTATTACGGAGATGTCGATAGTGACCGCTCTAAAGAGGTAGTAAGAAAGCTTCTGGAGTTCGAGGCAAAAGATCCGGGAGAGCCCATAATCATGAAGATTGCATCAAGCGGAGGATCTGCTTTGGATGGGATAACCGTTATGGAGACGATGAGGACGATAACATCGCCCGTAATGACCCTTTGCATCGGGTTTGCTTTCTCCATGGCTCTAGTGATCCTATCCTCAGGGGAGAAAGGCAGCCGTTTTTGTACCAGGGGTAGCTGGGTCATGATGCATCAAATATCTGCCGGCCGCTATCAGAGATTCGATGAGTTAAAAACGACATTTGGATTCTATGAGCGCTTAAACGATCAATTATCGTTATCTTTGTCAGCATCGTCTGGTCAAGATTATAAAAAGATAAAAAAGGACATGAGAGAAGATGTTTGGATGAATTCCGATGAAGCTAAGGAAAGAGGATTTGTTGACGGGATACTATAAATCGCTTTGATGCTTAATATTCTTAATCTACCACCTTCGTTACATATTTTTCAAACATCTGGATGTTTATAGGTAGACCGTTATTGATGTCATCTAACTTTCGAAGTCAGATCCATGTGTATAATTTAAGTTAACAAAGCAAATATATCTAGCGTCCCTTTAGCTATCAAGAACAGTCCGAAAGCCAGGGCGACGATGATGATTAATGGGATTCCATATTTTCTGATGACTTCATTTATACTCTCAAGGATTCTTTTTGAACGAAACGGTGCAACCAAAGTGAATAATAACGGGATAATGATGGGAAGGAGAAAGAATAAGCCGACAAAAAAAATGGCGGCTATTTTTTCAACCAGGCTGAGATTCGTCTCGGCCGTTCTTTTAGCTGCTGCTAAGTAAAAAACGAGTGATGTTGTATTAGTGATACAAAGAAGCCCTCCAAGAGCGGCGATCTTATAAAGACTAGGTGACATCGACCCTGTGACATCCTGGGGCACAATCTTTTTTGGCTTTGTTTTTCTTTTTTTTATTATCTCGAAGATACCGATAGCAATCAGCAGGATCCCAATAGCTATGTCTATTCCTGCGGAAACCGCTTTTGGTGCTCGAAGATCGAATATCGCCCTCCCGCTTAACGCAACTAATGCGCCGAACATAAATACGCTTACCGCGCCACCGACCAGAAAGGCGACGCCCCTTGCTCTTGGACGGGTCGAAGAACCTAGGATGAATATTTCGACTGAAAACAGAGTCGGGCTGACTGCTGTTCCCAATCCGAGAGGTATTAATTGAAGTAAGAGCGCGACTATAGGATTCTCCCTCTATTTTTTTTCTACGTAGGATTTATTTCAAAATTTGGTGAGCTCTAACAAGAAAGCTCAGCGACTTGGCAATAAGATGGCAAGTGAAACGCCCGAGAAAGTGATTTTCTGAGAAGAATAAATTAAGTGGGTCGAATTTATTGGAGATGACAAAGGTTATTTTGTCGTATGTTGTTTTCTAAT
>JAUVQW010000168.1 GCA_030597945.1 Actinomycetes bacterium | reverse complement strand
TTATGTATATATAATGAAACTGCTCCATCTCGTAGATGATAAGATACACGCCCGCTCGACGGGACCATATTCACTCGTTACCCAGCAACCTCTCGGCGGTAAAGCTCAATTCGGCGGCCAGAGATTTGGAGAAATGGAAGTCTGGGCTCTAGAAGCTTACGGCGCCGCCTATACTTTGCAGGAGCTGTTGACTGTAAAATCTGATGACGTAGTCGGCAGAGTCAAAGCTTATGAGGCGATAGTCAAAGGTGACAATATACCTGAGCCGGGAATACCGGAATCCTTTAAAGTTCTTATAAAAGAAATGCAAAGCCTTTGCTTAAATGTTGAGATGATAAATGAAAAAGGTGACGAGATAGAGTTAAAAGAAGGTGAAGACGATATATTTAAGACCGCTGCTGAACTAGGCATTGATCTTAGGGGTGACGTCTCTTCAAAAAATGAGCCTGATGAAATCATTGAAAAGCCAGAAGGTGTAAGTAAAGACGAAGCGGCTTCAAGTGCTGACAAAACTCTTGGCGGACTTGAAGAGGTTGAGAAAGATACCAAAGATATTAAAAAATAATAACTTTCTATACGAAAACCTAACCTTCTTGGAGGTAGAGATTTGCTAGATGTAAACGAATTCGATGTTCTAAAGATCGGACTCACTTCGCCGGAACAGATAAGGGCGTGGTCGAGCGGGGAAGTAAAAAAACCGGAGACTATCAACTACCGGACACTTCGACCTGAGAAAGACGGACTATTTTGCGAGAAGATCTTTGGTCCGACCAAGGACTGGGAGTGCTATTGCGGAAAGTATAAACGCGTTCGTTTCAAAGGCATAATTTGTGAACGTTGCGGTGTAGAAGTGACAAAGTCCAAGGTAAGAAGAGATCGGATGGGTCACATCGAGCTTGCGGCCCCCGTCTCTCACATCTGGTATTTTAAAGGCGTTCCTTCCAGGCTGGGATATCTGCTTGATATCTCCCCAAAAGATCTGGAAAAAGTACTTTATTTCGCCTCCTACCTGATTACAGACGTCGATCTTGATCAAAAAGAAGAAGATTATCCGACGCTAAAACAAGAGATTGAAGATGAGATTATTAAGGTAAAGACCGATGCCGAAGAGAGGCTAAAGGAACTAGAGACGGAGTTGGAGACCTCAATAGAGGCTAAAAAAGCAAAAAAGGAAGCGGCTAAACAGGCGAAAAAAGCAGAAAAGGAAGCGGCTAAAGCAGAAAAGGAAGCAGTTAAGGACGATAAGGAAGCAGTTAAGGACGATAAGGAAGCAGTTAAGGACGATAAGGAAGCGGCTAAGGACGATAAGGTAAAAGAGGAAAAGGGCGAAGAAACAGTAGCCGAAGAGATAGCAGAGGTTATCCTTGAGCCCCGAAAACCAAACGAGATCGAGTCCGATATCAAAGAAGTAACTCAGGATTCAGAGGAGCTTGCCGAGTGGTTAGTCCATGTCTTTGATGCTTTTCAGAATTTAGCGACAAAGCAGCTCATCAACGACGAGCAACTCTATCGCGACCTCAGGCTTCGATATAATGAGTATTTTCAAGGCGGAATGGGCGCGGAGGCTATTAAGGAGCTTCTTGAGACGTATGACCTTGAAAAAGAGGCCAACGATCTAAGAGAGACAATCAATACGTCTAAGGGGCAAAAGCACAGCCGGGCAGTTAAAAGATTAAAGGTCGTATCCGCTTTCAAAAAAAGTGATAATAAGACTGAGTGGATGGTGCTGGACGTTATACCGGTCATCCCACCGGATCTTCGACCAATGGTTCAACTTGACGGCGGACGGTTTGCAACTTCGGACCTTAACGATCTATATAGAAGAGTCATAAATAGAAATAATCGCTTGAAAAGGCTTCTCGATCTCGGTGCTCCGGAGATAATAGTAAATAATGAAAAAAGGATGTTACAAGAGGCCGTAGACGCCTTGTTCGATAATGGTAGAAGGGGAAGGCCGGTCATCGGCCCTGGAAATAGAGCCCTCAAATCCTTAAGCGATATGTTAAAGGGAAAACAAGGACGATTTCGCCAGAATTTACTTGGTAAACGTGTTGACTATTCCGGAAGATCGGTAATTGTTGTTGGGCCGGAATTGAAGCTCTACCAATGCGGGCTGCCAAAGATCATGGCTTTAGAATTGTTTAAGCCTTTTGTTATGAAAAGGTTAGTCGATCTTGGCCATGCTCCAAATATTAAGAATGCTAAACGTATGGTAGATAGAATGAAAGGCGTTGTCTGGGATATTTTAGAAGAGGTTATAAAAGATCATCCGGTACTCTTAAACAGAGCTCCGACCCTGCATCGTCTGGGCATTCAGGCCTTCATGCCGGTACTGGTAGAAGGAAAGGCAATCCAGGTACATCCGCTTGTTTGTACGGCCTTCAACGCCGATTTCGATGGTGACCAGATGGCCGTTCATCTTCCATTATCTGTTGAGGCTCAGAGCGAGGCACGGATATTGATGCTGTCCAGCAACAACATTCTCTCTCCTGCTCACGGTCGTCCGTTGGTTACTCCAACACAGGATATGATCCTTGGTTCTTTCTATTTGACTTCGGAAAGGCCGGATCCTCTTGGTGAGGGAAGCATTTTTGCAAATGAAGACGAAGCGATAATCGCTCACGATTGTGGAGAAG
>JAUVQW010000084.1 GCA_030597945.1 Actinomycetes bacterium | reverse complement strand
TCTCTCATATTTGAAAAAGAGACGACATATGTCCATCCGTCCCCTATTGGAGATATTATACGATCAACCAGGTGATATAGTGGAGAAGTAATATTTAGAACCGCCCTTTGAAGAAAAGCGATAACCTCTGTTCCGCTTTCGCCAAAAAAAAGGGTCAAAAAAATAACTCCGACAATTAAAAGAATAAGGATTACTGCTCTGTTACGACTTCTTACCATTTCCAACTTTCATTTTAATAAGACGACATTTTATTGGGGATGGTCTGCAGTTTTTCGTTTAATGAGAAAATAGATGAGCGGCTCGAGATCTACTTGAAATTATATCTACCTTTGGTTTCCTATTGAGACTTTCCTTAATAATTCAATCTCTTCTAAAGATTTACCTGATCCGATTACAACGCAACTAAGTGGATCCTCAGTTACATGTACAGGAATGCTTGTCTCTTGTCTTAACCTTTCATCAAGACCTCTTAGCAGCGAACCTCCCCCAGTCAGAACTACTCCCCTGTCCATTATATCACTTGATAACTCTGGAGGCGTTTGCTCCAGCGTCCCCTTTATTGCTGTAATAAGAGCGCTTAACGGCTCCTCTATCGCTCCCCTTATCTCCTCAGATGATAGTACGATGTTTTTAGGGAGGCCTGATAAAAGATCTCTTCCTCTTACTTCTACATCTTCTTCCTCGACAAGGGGGTGCGCCGAACCTATCTCTATCTTTATCTCTTCGGCCGTTCTCTCCCCGATCATCACGTTATATTCTTTCTTTACATGACTAATGATGGCTTCATCGAATTCGTCGCCGCCAACCCTTATCGACACCGCCGTTACTATTCCTCCAAGTGATATTACCGCTACCTCGGTCGTCCCACCACCTATATCGACTATCATATTTCCGGTCGGTTCCTGAATAGGTAAGCCGGCTCCGATAGCCGCCGCCATCGGTTCTTCTATTAGGTGTGCTTCCCTAGCTCCAGCTTGCAGAGTAGCTTCATATACGGCTCTTTTTTCTACAGCGGTCACCCCGGATGGTACGCATACGACAACCCTTGGACGTACGGCAAATCTTCGCTTATGGACCCTTTCAATAAGTTTTCTAATCATTATTTCTGTCACCTGAAAATCAGCGATGACGCCGTCCTTTAAGGGTCTGATGGCCACGATATTGCTAGGGGTCCTGCCTATCATCCTCTTCGCCTCGGTGCCGACAGCCAGCACTTTTGATGTATTTTTCTCGATTGCTACAACTGACGGTTCTACTAGTACGATTCCTCTTCCCTTTACATACACAAGGGTGTTGGCGGTTCCCAGATCTATTCCTATGTCCCTGCCAAAGGGACTTGTTAAGATATCAAAAAACAATTTTTCTCCCGTTATTTGTCTGCCATATTACCTTGGAATTTATCGAACGTTGCCATCGATGGATGATCGATCAATGCAAATATGGACTAAAAACTAAATGTTAAACGATGCTAACGTATTTAGCAAGCTCAGGAATGAGAGAGCAGAAAGCCGTAAGTAGTGAGCAGATTTTTAGTAATTCGTTACAATCCAAAAGCAATTCACAATTCGAGAAGCGCCTTTTGCATCGAGCTATCTGCTTACCCATACCTAAAAGCGACTCCGTATCCCCCTTTTGGATATCGCCAATCGATATTTAGATAGGGACATCCTGTTCTGCAAGCGCCGCACTCAAAACATCCTTCATAAGCTACAGTTATAAGCTTTTGTTCTTCGTCCCACTCATAGACTTGCGCCGGGCAAAAATACTGGCATGGCTTGAATTCGCAGTGACGACAAGTTTTTCTGTCCTTAATGACCAGGTGAGACTCTTTGTCAGGATTGAATTTTACTAGAAATAGCCTATCCTCTATTTTCATCAGCCAAAAGCCCTCCAGCTTTTATAGGTATCCTTTATTATATTCCATAGTGATTTCTTTTCCGTCAGGATCTTTCTTATCTTCCGCTGTTTCTCTTTCTTTGAAACCCCATCAATCGTCAGGAATTCGTCTGCCGCTTTATTTAATATCTCGGGATAAGTCGAGAAAAACTCAGAATAATTTGATATATGCGCCGGTAGATTTTTGTATTTTTTTAGATCCTTCAGGACGAAGCTATCCTCAAGCAAGTCTTTATACCTGGATAATGCATTCTTGGAATAATCGCCCTTTTCTGTTGCCTCGATTATGGTCTTACCTGCCAGCCTTCCTGAGGTCATCGCTAGATTAGAACCCTCTCTATGGAAACCATTGACCATCATAGCTGCATCACCGGCAACAAGCACGCCGTCACCATAGATCTTAGGCATGGCTTTATAACCGCCCTCCGGAATCATGTGGGCCATATACTCCCTTGGCTCCCCTCCTGATATCATCCTCTTTATCACCGGGTGGTTTTTCATCTGCTCCAAAAGATCGTAGGGGCGCACCCTTGTCTTCACAAGATCTGCCAATATCACGCCGATCCCGACTGAAAGTGAATCTTTATTGGTATAGATAAAACCTGTACCTTCCATCCCTTGGGCGACTTCTCCGTAGATATCTATCGTTGCGCCTTCGTCGCCGTCTAGGTTGAAACGGTCTTCTATCTTCTCCCGGGGCATAGAGATGATCTCTTTTACGGCCAAAGCTAGATGCCGATTATCGAATTCGCCGCGCATTCCCAATTTCTGAGCTAGCAGCGAATTAACTCCGTCACATAAAACAATGACATTGGCATAGAGATTACCGTCTGGACGATCGGTCTTTATTCCGACGACTCTCCCATTCTCAGTTATAACGTCATCTACGACAGTCTTTGATATTATGTAAGCACCGGCACTATCTGCTTGACCGGCAAACCATGAGTCGAATTTTGCTCTTAAAACTGTAAACCTATTATATGGTTCTTGAGCGAATTTCTCGCTTCTATGGCCGATCGATATATTAGAATCATCTGATAGCAACCAATACTGCTGCTCGATTATATGACGCTCTAGCGGCGCTTCCTTCCAAAAGTCAGGGATAGCGTTCTCGACCGCATGCCGGTAGAGCACGCCACCCATCACGTTTTTAGCTCCTGGAAAGGTACCTCTATCTACTAGGGCGACCTTTAATCCGGCCTTAGCAACAGTGTGGGCGCAGGACGTTCCCGCCGGACCGGCTCCGACGATGATAGCATCAAACTTATTCATATCTTTAATATCTGGCATATTCTCTACATCACTTTTTTGTACTTTTATATTCAGAAACCGCTTTTATGATCTCCGGCAATAGCTCAAAAAGATCGCCTACTATACCATAGGTAGCTACATTAAATATCGCGGCATCTTTATCTTTGTTGATTGCCACGATCACATTTGAATGCTGCATCCCTGCAAGGTGTTGAACAGCGCCTGATATTCCCGCAGCAAAATACAGCTTTGGCCTGACAGTCTTACCCGTCTGCCCTACTTGATGAGGAAAAGGCATCCATCCCATCTCGATAACCGGTCTAGAAGCTCCAACTTCGCCCCCCAACATCTCCGCCAATTGGCTTAACATGTCAAAATTTCTTTGGCTGGCAAGCCCTCTTCCGCCCGCGACTATTACTTCGGCATTTTCTAGTTCCACGACATCTTCTTGTTCGCTCGGTAAATAATCGATGATCTTAGTTTTTACATCTGCCTCTTTCATCGAGATCGTCTCTTTAATCAGCTCTCCCTTGGATCCGTTCGACGGGATTGCTTCCTCAAATACTCTTGGCCTGACAGTCGCCATTTGAGGCCGATGATCTTTGCAAAGTATTGTGGCCATGACGTTTCCACCCCACGCCGGCCTTGTCTGTTTTAAGAGTCTCGTCTCTGCTTCGATCTCAAGTTGTGTGCAATCAGCTGTAAGACCGGTCTGAAGATGGGTCGCAACGGCGCTAGCGAGATCCCTTCCGGTCACTGTAGCCCCCATTAAGATTATCTCCGGCATATACTTCTTTGCTATTTCAAATAAGCCTGATGCGTAAGTCTGTGTCCGATAGTCTTTTAATATCTCATCATCAATCATGTAAAGCTTGTCGGCTCCCCTGTTAAAGATCTCTTCCTGCAAGCTTTCGACTCCGCTTCCAAGAAGTACTCCGGCAACCTTTGCTTTAATGTCGCTCGCCAAACGCCTTGCCTCACCCAAAAGTTCCCACGATGACATATTTATTTCTTGCCTTGCTTGCTCTATAAAGACCCATATCTCATTTAAGGTATCTAGCTTGTCAGCCACTATATTACCTCTTTTTCGATAAGTAGCTTTAACAGTTTTTCGGCGACTTCTTTAGAGCTTTCACCTTCATTATTGATGATCTCGCCTGCCTCTCGTGGAGGCGGAGCAAATATCTTGCGTACGGTCGTTGGAGAACCCTTAAGTCCTATTTTGGTGGTATCAAGCCCGAGGACTTCCTGGTTCCAAACAGCTGGTTCATATTTAGCCGCTTTTATCAGATTTGAAAGCGATGAGTAACGTGTCTCGTTTATTTCTTTTACAACCGTCATCAGAGCCGGCATGCGAGCTTCTACTATCTGTCTTCCGTCTTCCAATTGCCTTTCAACGATCATGGAATTCTTTTTCAAGTCTATCGAGCGTACCTTGATGACATAAGTCAGCTGAGATAAGTCCAGTCTTTGGGCGATTCCCGGACCGACTTGGGCCGTATCACCGTCTATTGATTGTTTGCCGCAGATCACCAAATCCACTTTTTCATCTAAGTCCACTCTTTTTATAGCTTCAGAGAGTACGTAGCTGGTCGCTAACGTATCGGATCCGGCGAATGCCCGGTCCGTAAGGAGTATGCCCTCATCACAACCATGTGATATGCCTTCTCTTATGGCGTCTTTCGCTTGAGGGGGTCCCATCGTCAAAACGGTGACCTTCCCGCCATATTCCTCTTTTATTCTTACGCCTTCTTCTAAGGCATGCAAATCATAAGGGTTTACGATCGTCGGCATGCCTTCTCTTATTAGCGTATTAGTCTTAGGATCGATCCTGGCCTGGGTCGTATCCGGAACTTGTTTAATACAGACAACTATATGCATATCTAGCCTTTTGTTAGCTATATCTTTCTTCAAAATATCAATATTACATTCTATCATCTCGTCTTTTTCTGTAAATAGATGAGATGTAAACCTTATTTTTTTCTACAATAAAAAGCGGCGACATAAAAGTCGCCGCTTTACTCTTCTCTAATTATCTAGACTTTATTCAGCTTCAGGCTCTGCTTGAAGTGCTTCTATCTTTTTCTCAGACTTTTCATCGTCCGCTCCCTGATCGGCAGTGAATGATTCCCGCTTATTGACCCAGACAGCCACTATTATCGCAATGAGCATGGCGCCCATTATTAGACCGAGAGCTAATGTCATGTCGGAATAAATGATCAACATCGGCGCGATCAAAAGAGAAACTAGGTTCATTACTTTTATTAGTGGATTTAGAGCGGGTCCCGAAGTATCTTTGAAGGGATCACCGACAGTGTCGCCG
>JAUVQW010000122.1 GCA_030597945.1 Actinomycetes bacterium | reverse complement strand
GCGTTATCTCTCATTTGGAGTGAAGCTCGAGAAAAAAAGTAAGAAAGAATAATTCGTTTTAGCCATTTCTTCGATTTCAAAAAATCAAACAGGATAGTATTTTGTTTTATTAAGTTAGCAAGCCATAGCTAACTTATTATGGATTTAACTTCGTTTTATCATTCCTTGAGAACCCCTACCCTTTACTGCCTAACGACTTTAAAAACGCTGTATTAACTAAAACCTCAATTTAGCTCGTTAGCTGCACTAAATCTCTTGACACGGACAATTTTTGAGAGTATTTTTGCTTGATGTATATAAAGAAAGTCAGGTAATGGACAAAGAAGTATATAAGGGTTCGGCAGACGAAGTCCTAGAGCTTTTTAATACTTCCCTACAAGGCCTGACAACCGAAGAAGCTACAAAACGTTTTCAAGAGTACGGGGCTAACTCGCTGACTGAAGTCAAAAAGAAGCCCATGATCTATCGCTTTCTCGGTAACTTCATCCACCTTTTTGCCATCCTCCTTTGGATCGGCGGTATCTTAGCTTTCATTGGCGGTACGCCCGAGCTCGGTTGGGCGATATTCGCTGTCATCGTGATCAACGCTCTTTTTAGTTTCTGGCAGGAGTTTAAAGCTGAAAAAGCGACTGAAGCTTTAAAAAAAATGCTCCCTTCTTATGCCAAGGTCGTAAGAGACGGAGAACAGACACAGATCCTCGCTGAAGAGCTCATCCCCGGAGACCTTGTACTCTTGGAAGAAGGCGATAATATATCCGCCGACTGCCGAGTTGTCCAGCAATTCGGAATGCGTGTTAACAATTCTATTCTCACAGGAGAGTCGGAGCCGGTAAGAAGAAGCGCTGATGCCTTCGTCGAAGACGTTCCTATCACCGAGCTACCCAATATGATATTCGCCGGGACTTCCGTATCTTCTGGAAACGGAAAGGCCATTGTCATTACTACGGCGATGAAAACTCAGTTTGGCAAGATAGCGACCATGGCACAAGCGGTTGAAGAAGATAAGAGCCCGCTACAGATCCAGATGGAGAAAGTAACCAGATTAGTAGCGGGGCTAGCCCTTAGTCTTGGTGTAATATTCTTTCTCATCGGTCGCTACGTAGTGGGTTTCGGCCTGACCGAATCCTTTCTCTTTTCGGTCGGTATAATCGTCGCTAACGTGCCGGAAGGCCTGCTTCCGACGATAACATTGTCGCTGGCAATGGGTGTCCAGCGAATGGCGGGAAGAAACGCCATTGTAAAGAAATTATCTTCAGTTGAGACCTTAGGTTCGACAACGGTAATATGCACCGACAAGACAGGAACGCTGACCCAAAACGAGATGACCGTACGCGAGATCTGGATAAGTGGCGACAACGTCAAAGTCACCGGCGCCGGTTATGAACCGGTAGGTAAATTTATGATGGACGACGAACCGCTCCCCGGATCGCACCTGAACCTATTAAAACAATTAAGCCGGACTGCTTCGTTTTGTAATAATTCACGACTACTTCCCCCCTCGGAAGAATCCGAGCTATGGAAAATACTTGGTGATCCGACGGAAGCTGCTCTTCTGGTCGCGGCTAAAAAAAGCGGTTTTGAATATGACGAAGAGATGCAAAAGTTTGCCAGATACTCTGAGCTTCCTTTTGATTCCAAGAGAAAGAGGATGACCACCATCCACTTTACCGAAACCGGAGAGATGGGCCACGTTAAGGGGGCCCCAAAAGAAGTTCTGGAACTATGTAAAAATATCGTTACTCATGAAGGGGTGCGGCCGCTGACGGATGAAGATAGAGCAACCATCATGGGCCAAAATGATGAGTACGCTCGAATGGCGCTTAGAGTCCTTGCCATGGCCTACCGGGAACTGGACGACGATGTCGATAAAGGTGAACCTGACTCGGTCGAGAAGGATCTAACTTTCATAGGGTTGATGGCAATGATGGATCCTCCAAGAGAAGAAGTCAATGATGCTGTTATTGAGTGCAAGCGAGCCGGCATCAGAATAATCATGATAACCGGAGACTATGGCCTAACTGCGGAATCTATTGCCAGAAGAATCAATATAGTCGGTAAAGACGTCCGTATCATTACCGGCGTTGAGCTCGATAATATGGATGATAAAGAGCTTGGTGATGCTCTATATAGCTCAGCTGAGGTGATCTTTGCCAGAGTCGCCCCCGAGCATAAGATGAGAGTCGTAACTGTCTTAAAAGAACATGGTGAAGTAGTAGCCGTGACCGGGGATGGCGTAAATGACGCCCCCGCCCTGAAGAAAGCCGATATCGGCGTAGCGATGGGGATAGCCGGAACAGACGTAGCAAAAGAGGCATCTGAGATGATACTTACAGATGACAACTTTGCTTCAATCGTCCACGCTATCGAGGAAGGCCGGGCCGTCTTTGATAATATTAGAAAATTTGTTACTTATATTTTCGCTTCTAACATCCCTCAAATAGTGCCCTTTATAGCGATGGCGATCTTCGGTATACCGCTTCCCCTTACCGTCATCCAGATCTTAGCAGTAGACTTGGGAACGGATATCCTGCCGGCACTAGCACTAGGTACCGAACTTCCTGAACCGGACGTGATGGACCGGCCGCCAAGATCAAAAAATGAACGCCTTCTTAACTGGCGTGTCTTAACAAGGGCTTATTTATTTCTTGGACCTATAGAGGCTGCCGCGGGAATGGCCGGTTACTTTTTGATGTTCTTTAATAACGGCTTCACTTTGAACGATATCCTTGCTCTCGGAGCAAAGGGCCCGGGTGCCTGGGAAGGCAATCTTATCTATATAAAAGCAACTACTATGACATTTGTGGGTATCGTTACTACGCAGATCGGTAATGGTTTTGCCGTTAGAACGGAGAAGTCGTCAGTATTTCCAGTACTCTTTAGAAATAAGCTGTACTTGGTCGGAATAGTTTTCGAAGTCGTACTAACGATCATATTAGTATACGTATCACCGTTTAAAGAATGGGTGGGATTTGCGCCCATATCACTAACTGATTGGCTATTTTTGCTGGCGTGGACACCGGTCATCTTGCTTGCAGATGAGACGAGAAAGTTTATAGTAAGAAGATATACAGCTAGAAAGACGGCTACAGCGGAGGAGTAGAGGATGAAAGTCATAGTTGTCGGAGGAGGCAAAGTAGGCTCCTATTTGGCCGGGTCACTGATCGAAGATGGCCATACGGTCACAGTTCTTGAAAAGAGAAAAGATATCTGCGCCAAGCTCGAGAAAGAGATCGATTCAGAGCAGGTATTTCGAGGCGACGGTTGCGACCCACTAGTACTGGAAGAGATCAACGCGACCTCGGCTGACCTTCTGGTTGCCGTCACAGGCGATGACGAAGATAATTTAGTCGTCTCCCAGCAAGCAAAGCAAAACTTAAAGATCCCAAAAGTCATAGCAAGGGTCAATAATCCCAGAAACCAGTGGCTCTTCGATCGGCAATTCGGAGTCGATGTCGCCATCAGTGCCGTCCATATAATCTCAAAGGTCATACAGGAAGAGGCATCCCTTGGTGATATCGTAACCCTCTTAAAACTTGAAAAGGGCCAGGTATCCCTGGTCGAGCTTATTCTTTCACCTGAAGCAAATAGCGTCGGTAAGATGATCAAAGCGTTAAACGTTCCACAGGAAGCCGTGCTTGTAGCAATAGTTAGGGAGGAAAAGATCTCCATCCCCCACGGAGATACATTCCTTCAAGCCGGCGATAAGGTCCTTGCGCTTACCAACATAAAGGATGAGCAGGCGTTAAAAGACTGTCTGGGAATCTAACTTTAACCGGCCTCGCTTAGAAGCGGCATCCTGTCGTGAGGGATGTTTGCCATAAATTCTTTGTCAGCCTTCTCGGTGATCATATATACGACTTCGCGGCCATTCCTTTCCACCAGCAGGCCTTTGATCCCGTTTTTTATATCGAACCAGACCTTTTTCTCATAGCCTCTTCTTGCCATTATAATGACTTCCGTTGGATGCAAATATTTCCATTTATTCTCGATTACCGACTCGATCCTCGCCCAACCTGTTTTAGGCAGTTTGATATTTTTGTCCCGGTTCCCCCAGTCAAATAGCTTGATGCCGCTTTCAACGATTAT
>JAUVQW010000041.1 GCA_030597945.1 Actinomycetes bacterium | reverse complement strand
TTACGTAAATAGGAGAAAAGTAGCAATATTATCCGTCGCCCTACTTTTGATAATGATCTCTATATTAGTTTCGTTTAATTTGCTTTTAGGCTGGCCTGCTAAAACTAATGCCAAAGATCACCAAGTAAATAACAATAAGAAAAAAATCGCCCCTGCTGACAATTTAAAGGTAGCTTTTATTTCTGACCAAGATATCAATGAAAATTCAAAAAACGTACTCCGCTTAATAAAAGGCGAAGGCGCAAGTATGATCATCAATGCCGGAGATCTTAACTATCAGGGTGATACAAAAGGCTGGGAGAAATCGATTAACGAAATACTGGGCGACGATTATCCATATTTTATCGTGAGGGGAAATCATGACTATAGAAAATGGAGCGATTATCAAATTTCATTTAAAAAAAGGTTGGAAAAGATAGAGGGTGTGTCTTATGAGGGTGATCTTGGTGTCAAATCTGTAATAACTTACAAAGGTATCAGATTAATTTTCCTGGGGGGGATGAGAAGTTCTCTCCAGAAAGAATATGAGAAATATTTATCAAGGCAACTAACCTCTGATAATGATTATATTTGGGAGATAGTAGCCTGGCATAAGAACCAACGATTGCTTCAAGTTGGTGATAAGAAAGATGAGGCAAGTTATGACCTTTACGATATCGCTCGTGAAGAAGGGGCAATAATCGCTACCGGACATAATCATTTGTATGCCAGAACTAAACTGATGGCATCATTTAAAGATCAACAGGTGGAATCGGAATCAAATACGCTGACTATCGACAAGGGATATACTTTTGCTTTTACGAACGGACTCGGCGGTAAAAGTATTGATACCCAAGATACTGATCTCGCAAATAATCCCTGGTGGGCTGCGATTTATTCTAAAGATCAGGGTGCAAACTATGGAGCTCTCTTTATTACTTTTAATCCAGCTGGACAGACTAATAAAGCGACTGGATACTTTAAAGATATCGACGGAAAAATTATTGACGAGTTTGTTCTTATAAAAAATAAATGAATCCCTTGCGAAACCATTCTCAAATTTTATGATTAATCTTCAAAGATTAAAAACTTTAGAAAATATTCACAATTTATTGATATCGCCATAACATTTTTAAATAATACTTATAAGCACCATCTCCTAACCTTTGCAGCTTCGATAGTACTGCAAGAAAACGCCCCAGTAGGGGCGTTTTCTTTATTAGATAAAAAGAGTCGAGCTTCTTTAAATCAATCGAGTTGAACTCTTCCTGTAGGAAGACTCTTCTTACTTCTATTCATCCGAAAATCAAAGTCCTCATCGACATCGATATTTTCCGGTATTTTATCAGTAAGCGGTGCTAACTGAAATGGCAAAGGCCCGCTCGGGTCAGTACCATCTATGTCGGGTTCTATCGTTAAAGCAATACGGCTGTCACCGTCATCCACTAGCAACGGCCCTTTTAGTCCTAGAGGAAGATTCTGAATATAATCCTGACCAGGAAATGGCGGAGCAGGGTTTGCATCTCCACTAAATCCATCAAAATCATCAGGACCATTAGGATCACTAAATCTTCCGGTAGTCAGCGGTACTTGGTTTCGATATACTACCCAACCTTCATACTTCCATCCTTTTGGCGCATCCGGAATATCCAAAGAAGATTCATTATCATCTGGATCAAAAAACCAAACTCCAGCTGGAACATCAGGGTTAGTAAAAGTTGGTGCTTTTACAATATAATCGCCCTTCAAGTCATCGAAATCGATTGCCTCAAATTCCAGATCAGCTTTATTACTACTATCGGCTTCACCCTCAAGAATAATACTATCTGAAGGCTTTCCATCATCATCGTCATCCGGTTCTACCGTAATTTCGAAATCCTGAACATCATCGACATCTTTGTCGGTTTCAAAATGCTTTATTCGCTTACCCGATAAAGTTTCGAGATCGCCGTTAGATCTGACATTAAACTTACCAAAACTGATCCTTTCATCACCGTCAACGACCCAACCCTCGTAATGGCCTTCTTCCAAGTTTTCTAGATTTGCGATGTCTAAATCTACCCTTGTGCCATTTGAGCTTTGGCCAAAAGCCGGTACGATGCCAGTTGCTAGCAAAAATAGAGTGGCAATCGATAATGATACAATCTTCGTTAGTCTGCGCTTAACATTGCTCGTCTTAATCATAGGCAATAATCACTCCTTTCCGTAAGTATTGATTGTGTTTTACTTTTGATACCAAAGAAGGACAAAATTAAACTAAATAAAGGTATTTTTTTTAATTTATGCTTGCTATGAGCAGGCATTATGTTTTTTGTCATCTTATAATTATAAAAAATGAAAGGAAAAAACCGAAGATCTTCTAATTTAATTCTATTAACGTATCCTTATTAAATATCGGCTCTATATCAATTCCCATTCTTCTATAGAGTTCTCTAGGTACGCCAATGTCTGCCAAAAAAAGTTTGCCCACAAAATTTTTCGCCTCTTTAGTGCCAAGGCCGATCTTTGGAAGAGCTAGAGTCATAGTCCAATCAGCTTTAATGCAGGGATTCCCGACAAATCCAGACGTCGTATCTAATCCGGAGGGCGCATCCAAAGAAATTATCCGGGTCGAAGCAGCATTTATGGAATCGATCATTTGGGCCACCCAGCCTTTTGGATCTCCTTTTAACCCATAGCCGATCAGGGAGTCGATGATAATATCCGCTTCTTCATCTTTCAATAATGCTATCTCTATTTTTTGATCAACGATCTCGATATCCAATTTTTCGATAATGCTTAATTGGCTGAGAGGAACACCGATAATATCTTTTCCCTCTATTACAACCTTGACCTTAGCCCCCCAATTATGTAAATAACGGGCTGCCACTAATCCACCTCCACCATTGTTTCCCCCTCCGACCGCCACAAATACTTTTTTCTCTATTAAATCTTCTGCCAGCATCTTTTTACATAATCTTGCTAGATTTTGTCCGGCGTTCTCCATCATCCTGATAAGGTCTATCCTAAATTCTTCAATCATCAGCCGATCTACTTCTCTCATCTCTTCGGTAGTGATCGCTGGAATATCATTTATTTTCTGAACCATTCTGCTCCCCGCTCTTAGCTCTCTTTTCATTATAATCAAATTCACCATCCATAATCACCGTCATATTCGTTTAAAGAACCTCTATTGGAGTTACAAATGATTAACAACAATTTAGCTATGATGAATAAAGATAACAATGGACTCTCAAATAATCATATCGATTCAAAGCTTAAAGTTTGTCTTGAAGCGGTCTCTCTCTCGTCACCCGATGCGATAGTAAGTATCGACGACAGAGGCAATATCATCCAATGGAATAAGGCAGCCGAAAAACATTTTGGCTATAAGAAGACCGAAATCATAAAAAAAAATATTACCACAATAATCCCGGAGCGTTATAGGGAACAACATCTAAAAAGCTTAAAAAGGTACCTTTTGTCCGGTGATAAAAAAATTATCGGAACCACTATCGAAGTGGCCGGCTTAAGAAAAGACGGTAGCGAATTTCCTCTTGAACTATCGTTATCTGAGTGGATCTCAGGTGGATCGCTATATTTTACCGGAATCATGAGAGACATATCTTGGCGAAAAGAGGCCGAGGAGCAAATAAAGTCTACTATCGCCTTCGAGCAATCCGTATCATCCATCTCATCTAGATTTATCGCATCTTTAAATGTTGAAAAGGCGATCGATGAGTCTCTAAAAGAATTGGGGCAAGCGACTAAAGCCTGCAGAGCATATCTATTCAAATTCAGTGACGACCTTAGCACGATGTCTAATATAAATGAATGGTGCGACAAAGGTATCCTCCCGCACATCGATAACCTGCAGAATGTGAGCTTAGAGCATTTTTCCTGGACAAAGAATAAAATGCTGCATAGAGAGATCGTTCTGATAAACGATACCGATGAACTGCCACGTGAGGCTTTTGCCGAAAAAGAAGAATTTAAGGGAGAAAATATAAGATCAATCATATACCTTCCGGTAGTAATCAATAAGACAGTTTCCGGATTTATCGGCTTGGATCGTACAAAAGCGAAATATTCTTGGTCGAAAAGTGATGTAGCCTTATTAAAAATCGCTTCCGAGATAATCGGTAGTTCACTCGAGAAGAAAAGTGCATACGATCATATAAGCGAGACCAACAATCTCAACCGGTCACTAAATGAAATAAATAAGATTCTTCATTCAAGTCTTGATTTTGAAAAAGTAAGCGAAACTGTCTTAAATAAGATAATGAGCGTCATCGGCGCAGATAGCCTGGGATTGATTTTCAAAAAAGAAGAGCACTGGGAGGTGACGAATTCGATGGGCATCCTTCACAGCCTCGAAGGAAAAATGTTTTCAGAAGAAGAAGCGATCAAAACTAAGCTTATCAGCAACGACGGTGAACCTGTCTTCGTTAGTGATATGAGAAATGATGAAATTCTAATAAAGAAGGTTTTTCACAAACTTGGCCGCTCTTTTCTGTCCGTACCAATATTTGCCAAGAAAAAGCAGATAGGCGCACTTATAATTATTTATCGGGAAATTGAAAAGAAGATAAGTCTTGTAAGAGTCGATTTCCATAAAAAACTCGCCTCGTCCATAGCACTTGCCTACGAAAATTCCAGGCTTTATAGAGAAGAGAAAAAAGTAGCGGAGACTCTTCAGTATTCGCTTCTAAAAATCCCCAAAGAAATAGATGATATAGATTTTTATACTACCTATCACTCTGCCTCTATTGACCTTGCAAAAGTCGGTGGAGACTTTTTTGACATCTTTGAAGTTGAAGAGAACTCCCTATGTATCTTGATCGGAGATGTTTCAGGAAAGGGTCTTGCTGCCGCTACTCTTACGTCACAGATAAAAAGCGCTATAAAAGCTTACGCATTCAGATTCAAAACGCCCTCAAGAGTTGTGGAATTTGCCAATGACTTCATAATCAGGACCTCTGAGCCTGATACCCTTGTCACCCTCTTTTTTGGAATACTGGATAAAGGGACAGGTATAATGCATTTTTGCGGTGCTGGCCAGCCGCAAGGATATATCAGGAGAAATAGTGATGTTGAAATCCTTCAATCAAAATCACCGGCGCTCGGTATCTACAATTACTTTACCTTCATAGATGAACAGGTGACACTAAACCGGGGTGAAACTCTTCTTCTTTATACCGATGGTGTAATCGAGGCAAGAAAAGAAGATGAGTTTTTTGGAAGTGATAGGTTAAAAGAGATAGTTCAAAAGACGCCCAGTCCTAGCCCAAAAAACATATGTAAAACTATCGACTCTACAATAATGTCATTTTCCAGTGCGGGCTTAAAGGACGATTTTGCCTTGCTTGCGATATCGAGAAAGAGACAACTTAATATTATTGAGGACGAGTCTCATAGCATTATCGAAGAGATATCAATGTCAAAATCAGTTAGGCAAACTTTGGATACTCTTATGGAGGGTTTGATCAATTTATTGGAAGTAACCGGAGTTTCTTTTTTCCTAATAGATAAGAAAAAAAAGCGCCTTGTAGGAGAATTAGGGATACCTGAAAATATCTTTCCCCATATAAAAAAGGTAGCTATCAGCCTAGACGATGAAACTTCTTGGGCGGCCGAATCGGTGAAAACCCGTCGTGTCATATCTATCGATAACCCGGCGGATGACCCTAAGGGTAAGAAGTGGCTTGTAAGCTTATATAAGACTAAGTCTCTACTTTTTCTTCCGATGTTAACTAGTAACGATGTCATCGGTGTGGTCGTAGCGATAGATACGCACGCATACAGGACTTTTTCTGAAGACAAGAAAAACGCGGCTTTACTTTTAGTTTCTAGAGCGGCGATGACGATTTCAAAAAAGGTAGCATAATAATTCTTTAGATCGTTCTACATATCTATCATTATGTTACCGCCCTCTAAAACCACTTCAAAACTCATTAGGTTCATCGAATCTAAATTGATTATCGGTGTCCCTGTGTTCGCAACCGGCCCGCTTAACGCCATACCATTTCTAATATCGTACTGCATATGATGTAGAGGACAAGTTAGGATATAGCCTTGAAGAGTACCAGCCTCTAGCGAAGCAAACATATGGCTGCAATTTCTACTTACCGCATAAAACGAACCATCAACATTTCCTATGACTAGATCTTGATCACCTGCCTTAACGGCAACTAGGCCACCGTATACAATATCATCCGCTTTTGCGACTTCGATTAACATCTTACTGCTCTATCTCGCTTTCAGGAATTTGCCGTAAGCTATCCGGATCAGTAACGTCTTTATGAACATATAGTCCGCACCAGCATCTCTTCATAGCATCAAAATGTTTTCGATGAAAAGGAATGCAGGGACAGACTATTTTCATATCGTCCTCTCGATTTCCCATTATCCCCTGGCAGGGACAGTAAGGGATCCCATGCTTGTCTTCTAATGCCACTTCTCGTTCCAATAAAAAATCGACTATCTCTTCATCGGGACTAAATTTGTAACCAAGAGGATCTATAACCGCTTGAAACATCGATCTAAGCGCCTTCTTTCGCTCTTCGACTCTATCCATCTATTTCTAAAAGCTCCCGATATTTTGCAGGATCCCAGCCAACAACGACTTCTTCATCGATCTTAAGATAAGGAAAAGCTACGTTACTTCCCGATGATTTCATATCCTCGGTGATTTTTATCTGTTCTTCTTTATCCGCAAGGTCGTAGTCGGTTGATTCAAATTCAATATTATTCTCACTTAAATATTTCTTTGTCTTAGCACACCAGGGACAAGTGCTTAAAGCATAAAGTTCGACATTTTTCACTAAGATGCACCTTCCAATAAAATATAGATATTATCATCTTCCTTTTTTGTATTAAATGTTCTAAGTCTGATCTCAGCGGTATCGATAAAGCTGCCATCTTTAAGATCATATCTCCAATCATGGCAAGCACAGGTCACGATGCTGCCGTTTAGCGTTCCTGATGATAGCGTGCATGCCATATGGGCACATTTATTTATAACGGCGTATATCTGATCATCAAGCTTTGCAAGGAGTACGTTCAATCCCTTGGGATAAACAGGGTGAAATGTTCCTTCTATTAATTCTTCATAACTTATGGCAAAGACCCAGGGATCACTGATCATCCTAAATATTTACCTCTTTTAATATTTTATAATCATTCGCTTACTGATCATCGCTCTTCTTCGATAGAAGTGCTTCCGCTTTTAACATGTCGGTATCGTCTACCAGAAGCCTCACCCCGCCGGTCATCAGGGCTAGTTGAGGATACATCCCGCCGGCATCATCGGTGCTTATTGAGACATCGAGCCCTTCGGCCTCCAAATATCCCTTGGCCAATTCCGCCTCTAAACGGTTCTTGAAATTTCTTATGACTACTTTTTTTGCCATGGTAAACTGCTTTCTTAATATTCTAATCTTATCAGAAATGGCGAGATGGTTTAAGCTGCTTTGGAGATGTCTTCCGGTTTCTCCGTCTCTTTAGGGGTTCTAAAAGGATATCGGTAGGCATACCAATACGCGCCTCCGACAAGTACCGACCCGCCGACGATGTTGCCAAGAGTCACGGGAATAAGGTTTCTAATAAGAAAGTTAAGAACCGTCACATCCGCCAAGTTGCTGCTTCCGATCTCACTTATGACACTCGGCTCCAGTATCGCGACTAAACCCAGCGGAATAAGAAACATATTGGCGACGCTATGCTCAAAACTTAACGCCACAAATGCCATTATCGGAAAGTATATCCCCATGATCCTATCAATATTACTTTTTCCCCCAACGGCCAACCAGACGGCGGCACAAACGAGCCAATTGGCGCCTATCCCCCTTACGAACGCTTTAAAAAAGCCAAGCTCTATCTTTGTCTTGGCGATCTCAGCCGAGAGCAGGCCGACTTTTCCGTCCTCCAATAACAAAAGTCCCGCCCCGACAACTAGTAAGACGATTAGCAATGATCCGACAAAATTGCTGAGATAGACGATCGTCCAGTTGTAGAGCATCGACCGAACAGATATCCTTCCTGAAAAAAGACCGATCACCATCAAGTTATTTCCGGTAAAGAGCTCAGCCCCACCCAAGATGACTAAGATTAGCCCTAAAGAAAAGACACTTCCTGCTAAGAATCGCGATGGCCCGCTGCCAATAGCCGGTGCCGCACCATTTGATACTACTACGGATAGTATGCCGCCAATTGCAACGTAAAACCCGGCAAGAAGACCTAGAATGACCATGTTTTTAAGCGGCATTGTCGCCTTATCCACACTGGTATCGACTAAGATCTCCGCAACTTCTTGTGGTTTGTTATAACTCGTAGAGTCTCCTTTATCAGTTTTAAAAAACGCGCAGATTATTTATTCCCAAGAGACAAGCTTTTTCATTAGAAAAATAAAAAAACCGCCCTACGGCCGTTTTAAATTTATACATAGTAGGAATTATTTCTTATCAAAACTCGTAAATACATGTTTCTCATTTTTTTAAGCTATACTTAAGAAGCTATGGAAAATGAGAGTGCAGAACTAAGTCTTTCAAAAGTCGAAGATGCTGTACTTGGCGATTTGGAGATACCGAAACGCCATATAAAGCGGTTTGTGATTACTGGACTTTTTTTAGAACTCGCTCTTATCATGCTGACCCGTTTTCTTCAGATACAAAAGGGCTTCAATTTCTTTACGGAAGGCACTTATTTTACCTGGATATCCGCTATCCAATTAGTATCGACAGGCCTTGTCGCCTTTGCGATCGCCTATCTTATATCGATTTCCGAAAAATCAAAAAAAGTATCGAGGGACGTTT
>JAUVQW010000005.1 GCA_030597945.1 Actinomycetes bacterium | reverse complement strand
TTTTATAAAGCTAAGAGAAGACAGTAATTCTTTTCTTCTGGAAAGCGTCGAAGGTGGAGAAAATCTCGGCCGGTATTCGTTTATTGGTGTAAACCCTTTTATGGTCGTTTGTTGTAAGGAGGGGACGATTACTATCGAGGGAGAGCAAAAAGAGGTCATCAAATCTGTAAGCGACCCCCTTGACATCATGAAGGACCTATTGAAAGAGTACCGCTCACCGCTGCTTAGCGATCTTCCACCATTTTTTGGCGGAGCCGTCGGCTACGTCGGATACGATTGCATCCATTATTTTGAGAAGATACCCGGTAAAAACAGTGACGATCTCAACTTTCCGGAATTGCTTTTCCTTTTTACTGACACGGTAGTCATATTTGATCATCTAAAGCACCGGGTTAAGGTCCTAGTAAATGCCAGGACCAAAGATGACGTTACGCTTTCTTATGAGTCCGCTCTCCTGCGAATAGAGGAGATCATCGCAAAACTTCGAAGCTCCGTTAAGGTCGCCCCATTAATAGAGAGTTCATCCGAGATCGATGATTTCACCACTAATATAGAAAAATCGGATTTTATCGAAGCTGTAAAAAAAGCGAAAGATTATATATTCGCAGGTGATATCCTGCAGACAGTTCTCTCCCAAAGATTTTCGATGCCGATAACGGCTGATCCTTTCGATATATACAGGGTCCTTAGAACTATAAATCCCTCACCCTATCTCGGTTATTTAAATTTTTCCGATATGACGATGATCGCGTCTTCGCCAGAACCGCTGATAAAAGTGGACGGAGACAAGGTCATCACCAGGCCGATTGCCGGCACTCGTCCCCGTGGCTTAGATGAAGAAGATGATAGACGCCTTGAAACGGAACTTTTAAATGACGAAAAAGAAAAAGCTGAACATACAATGCTTCTCGATCTTGGACGAAACGACCTCGGCGTAGTTTGTCGACCGGGCACTGTCACTGTTGATGACTTTATGTTTATCGAACGTTATTCGCATGTGATGCATATTGTGTCTCAAGTGAGCGGCGAGATAGCTAAAGATAAGGATATCTTTGACGTTCTAAGAGCCGCTTTTCCTGCCGGCACGGTATCAGGCGCTCCAAAAATAAGGGCCATGGAGATAATTGATGAGCTGGAACCTGTAAGACGAGGCCCCTATGCTGGCGTATTTGGTTACTTCAGCTTTACCGGAAATCTGGATACAGGGATCACCATCAGAACGATCGTGGTAAAGGAAGGTAAAGCCTATGTTCAGGCGGGTGCCGGTATTGTCGCCGACTCTGTTCCTGAGCTAGAATACGATGAGACAGTAAATAAAGCGATGGCGCTTCTTAGAGCGGTAAAGATGGCTGAAGAACAAGAAGCTTTGAGTAAAAAGGGATAACCATTATGTTGCTTGTCATAGATAACTACGACTCATTTACATATAATCTCGTCCAATACCTTGGCGAACTGGGTGCCGAGCAAAAAGTGTATAGAAACGATAAGATCACAATTGGCGAGATTGAGGCTTTGAGTCCAAAAAAAATACTTGTCTCTCCGGGTCCGTGTACACCGGAAAAAGCGGGAATATCTAAAGAAGTGATAAAACATTTTGCCGGCGCCATACCGATCCTCGGTGTCTGTCTCGGCCACCAATCTATCACCGAAGTCTTTGGTGGTAAGGTGGTAAGGGGAGAGTATCCGATACATGGCAAGACGTCTCTTGTTTTCCACGATAAAAAGGGGATTTTTAATAATATCCCCGATCCGTTTGAAGCCACCAGATACCATTCTTTGATCGCCGAAAGGAAGAGCATACCACCGGTCTTAGAGATCTCAGCAGAGACTGAAGATGGGGTTGTGATGGGGGTCCGTCATAAAGAGTTCGACATCGAAGGTGTTCAATTTCATCCAGAATCTATTCTGACAACAGAAGGAAAAAAGATCTTAAAAAATTTCTTAGATAAGTAATTTTTATGCGATCCACTTTTTTGAGATAAAAAATAATGCAGGAGGAAAAATGATCGTCGATGCGATTAAAAAAGCAGTAGAGGGTGAAGATTTATCTAGAGCCGAGGCTAAGGAAGTGATGCTGGACATCATGGAAGGCCGTGCAAGTGACGCTCAGATAGCGGCCCTTATTACGGCGCTTCGGATGAAAGGTGAGTCCGTTGATGAGATCTCAGGATTTGCCGAGGTGATGAGAGATCTGGCAGTCAGGATCGAGCCGAAAACCGATATTGTCGTAGACACTTGCGGAACCGGCGGAGACCTATCAAATACTTTTAATATATCAACTACGTCCGCGTTCGTCGTTGCTGGGGCGGGAGCAACCGTCGCTAAACACGGTAATCGCTCTATCTCAAGCCACTGCGGTAGTGCTGACCTGCTAGAAGGATTGGGAGTAAAACTGGATATCGAGCCAGAGATGGTCCGAGCCTCGATAGATGAGGTCGGCATTGGTTTTATGTTTGCGCCAATGATGCACAAAGCAATGAAATATGCGATCGGACCGAGAAAAGAGATAGGTATAAGGACTGTATTCAATATTCTAGGCCCTCTCACTAATCCGGCTAAAGCCAGCGCTCAGGTTCTTGGCGTCTATTCACCAGATTTAACAGAAATCTTGGCAAATGCCCTAAAAAACCTGGGTTCAAAACATGCCCTAGTCGTGCACGGCCAAGGCCTAGATGAGCTTACGATCACCGGTGACAGCCAAGTATCGGAAGTAAAAGACGGATCAGTTAAGAACTATACCGTAAGATTGGAAGATTTAGGTCTGGAAAAAGCGGGGATTGAAGAAATCCGCTGCGGATCGTTAGAAGAGAATATCGAAGCCACAAGAGAAGTCTTGAGTGGAAAACAAGGGCCAAAACTCGATATCGTCCTATTAAACGCCAGCGCCGCGCTTGTAGCTGCTGATAAAGTCGGAACATTAAAAGATGGTCTTGAACTGGCAAAAGCCTCGATCGATGAAGGTAATGCTCTTAAAAAACTTGATGAACTTGTAAGCTTTACTAACGGTTAAACCGATTTTTAACGAATGTTTTAAAGGGAGATATGCTAAAAAAAATAATGGAGAAACGCCGAAGGCAGCTTGAGAATGATAAAAGATCGTCTTCTATGCCGCTACTCTTAGAGATGATCGATAGATCGGCGCAGACGATCTCTCTTTCTGGGGCACTGGGCGAACGAGGGATCGGATTGATCGCCGAGATCAAAGGTTCCTCCCCTTCAAATGGTTCGATCAGAGAAAATGTCGATCCAAAAGAGATCGCCCTCATTTATCAACAGGGAGGCGCCTCTGCCATCTCTGTACTTACTGAACATCATTTTTTCGGCGGCAATATAAGTTACCTGCAATCTGTTAGAGGAGTCACCGAAATTCCGATTCTTAGAAAAGATTTCATCTTTGATGAATTTCAACTTTTTGAAGCAAGGGCTTATGGAGCTGACGCCGTTCTACTGATGAACGAAGTAGTCTTAGATAAAAACGAGTTAGAACGGCTTATCCATTCGGCGCACAGGCTTGGCCTAGAAGTCCTCTTAGAGTCGTCGAATAGAGATGATTTAGAGCGTTCGCTTGAGACTGATGCCGATGTAATTGGCATCAACAATCGCGACTTCGATACATTGGAAGTCAATATTGATTCAAGCATCGAGTTAATGAGTAAAATATCTATAGATCGGCCGGCCATCAGCGAAAGCGGTATTTTTTCACGGGGCGATGTGCAAAGGATGGAAAGGGCCGGTTTTAATGGTATCCTTGTCGGTACATCATTAATGAAAAGCCAAGACATAGGTAAAAAGATCAAAGAACTATTGGGAGACGACTGATCAGTACTTAAAGGGGTGTTTTTATATGGAGACGAAAATCGATTTAAGCGAAAAAGATATGCCAGTTTCTTGGTATAACATCAATGCCGATCTACCGGCCCCGCTTAGTCCACCATTAAATCCCGGGACAAATGAACCCATCGGACCTGATGATCTAAGCGTGATCTTCCCGATGGAATTGATCGGCCAGGAAATGTCGCCGGAAAGATGGATCCCCATCCCCGAACCGGTACGCGATATCTACCGGTTATATCGGCCCACCCCTTTAATAAGAGCTCATCGGCTAGAAAAAGCTTTAGGCACTCCGGCAAAAATATTCTATAAATACGAGGGCGTTAGCCCATCAGGCAGCCATAAACCGAATACGGCGATCGCCCAAGCCTACTATAATAAGGAAGCCGGCATTAAAAGATTGTCGACGGAGACTGGTGCCGGACAATGGGGTAGCGCGCTATCGTTTGCCTGCAATGCTTTTGGACTTGAATGTATGGTCTATATGGTAAAGGTCAGCTACGAACAAAAACCTTACCGTCGCTCCATGATGGAGGTCTGGGGCGCAAACGTTGCATCCAGCCCCAGCAATCTAACTGATTTTGGAAGAAAAATACTAGCTGAAGACCCAAATAGTATTGGAAGTCTGGGTATCGCCATCTCAGAAGCGGTCGAAGACGCGGCAACGAAAGACGATACCAACTATACTCTTGGAAGCGTGCTTAACCATGTCCTGCTGCATCAGACGGTCATCGGTCAGGAAGCAAAAAAACAGATGAACTCGATAGATGAATACCCTGATATCATCATTGGTTGCTGCGGTGGCGGTTCGAACTTAGCGGGGATATCTTATCCTTTCTTGGCAGATAAGTTTGCCGGAAAAGATTTGCGAGTGATCGCCGCTGAACCAAAAGCTTGTCCGACTCTTACGGCCGGTGAGTATAAATATGATTTCGGCGATACTGCAGGAATGACTCCTCTCGTCCAAATGTACACACTCGGCCATGAGTTTGTCCCGGCCGGTATTCACGCCGGGGGCCTACGTTACCATGGTGATTCACCTCAGATAAGCCTTCTCTATCATGAAGGCATCATTGAGGCCGTAGCTTACCATCAAAACGAAGTCTTTAAAGTAGCAGTCGAGTTCGCGAAATCGGAGGGGATTATCCCGGCTCCCGAGGCGGCGCACGCGATTAAATCGGTATTTGACGAAGCTAACAAGTGTAAAGAGACGGGCGAATCTAAGACGATCCTCTTTAATCTAAGTGGTCACGGAAACTTTGATTTGTCAGCATATGATCAATACTTGTCTGGGGATCTTGAAGATTATGATTATGAAAAAGAGGCAGGAGCTTAATTAATGACTGAAGCGGCAAAAATACTACGATGGATCGTACTTGTTGTTATGGCAATCGTGATAACTCTTGAGCTTACGGGCAACATAGCTAACTGGGCGATGGGGTTGTTATTGGTTCCACTGATATTTGCTTTTCTGTATTTCTGGCAGGCATCAAGTAAACCATCTGAATGACTAAAACCTTATGGTTAGAGTAAAAATATGCGGCATTACGAATTTAGAAGATGCGCTTCTAACAGCAGAATTGGGAGCGGACGCTGTCGGATTCATTTTTTATGAGGGCAGCCCTAGAGGCATCGATATTAAGACAGCCGCAAATATAATTAATGCTCTACCCCCCTATCTTACCCGTGTAGGCGTATTCGTAAATGAAGAGAGCCGCATTATCGATAGGACTTTTGAAGAGTGCAAACTTGATGTAGTCCAGCTTCACGGAGACGAGACACCCGAGATGGTAAGCAAACTTGGACGCAATGTCATTAAAACCTTGAGGCTTGAAAGCGAAGAGGATTTAGAAAAAATTTCCGGCTATAAAGACTGCTCTTTTTTACTAGATACTTTTGATAGAGAGAAATTTGGAGGTACGGGAAGATCTTTTAATTGGAGCTGGGCTAAAGAGGCCAAACGCTTCCATAGACCGATCATCCTGTCCGGTGGGCTTAACGCGGAGAACGTGGAATCGGCGATCGAAGCAGCCAAGCCGGAAGCTGTCGATGTCTCCAGTGGCGTTGAGCACGAGCCTGGGAAAAAAGATCCAAAAAAGCTTGCTCGATTTATAAGAGCAGTCCGTTTAAAATGAGATGGTAATCGATCCAGAAAGAGAGAAGACAATAAAAGAAGATCTTAAAAAAAGTCACTTTGGAGAATTTGGCGGTCAATACGTTCCTGAGACTCTTATGACCCCGCTCAAAGAAGTTGAAGTCACTTATAATAAATTGAAAGACGACCCTAGTTTTCAAGAGGAACTAGCTCACTATTTAAGAGTCTATGTAGGTCGACCCACCCCCCTTTACCATGCTGAAAATCTCTCTAACAAATTAAATAAAGGGAAGATCTATTTAAAGAGAGAAGACCTTTGCCATACCGGTGCCCATAAAATCAACAATACTATCGGCCAAGGGCTCATGGCAAAAAGAATGGGTAAAAGCCGGGTAATCGCCGAGACCGGAGCGGGTCAACATGGTGTTGCAACGGCGACCGCTGCCGCACTATTTGGGCTCGATTGCTTTGTCTATATGGGCGAAGAAGATATATCCCGCCAGTCATTGAATGTGTTTAAGATGAAACTTCTTGGAGCCGAGGTGATTCCGGTTACCAGTGGTTCTAAGACGCTAAAGGACGCTACAAACGAAGCCCTTCGCGATTGGGTCACTAATGTTGAAAATACTTTTTATATCATCGGTTCAGTTGTTGGGCCTCATCCCTATCCAACGATAGTAAGAGACTTTCAAACGATCATAGGTAGGGAGACGATGTCCGAGATCGAAAAAGTAGAGGGTAAGCTACCGGATTACATAATCGCCTGCGTCGGTGGCGGCAGTAATTCCATCGGCATCTTCCACCCGTTCATCGGAATAGAGAATACATCCCTTATCGGAGTCGAAGCAGCCGGTTACGGCTTAGAAACCGGCAAACACGGCGCGGCGTTGGCAAAAGGGACAAAAGGTGTCCTGCACGGCTCACTTCAGTTTTTACTCCAAGATGATTATGGTCAGATAACACCGGCCCATTCAATATCTGCCGGATTAGATTATCCCGGCGTCGGACCGGAACATTGTTATTTAAAAGAAAAAGGGCTCGCAAGTTATGTCTCCGTAACAGACGAAGAAGCACTTGTCGCGTTCAAACTACTATCCGTTAGCGAAGGAATACAGCCCGCGCTAGAATCCTCCCATGCTCTTGCCTATTTGGAAAAATTCGAGCCGGAAAAAAAAGATCCAATAATCGTAGTTAATCTCTCTGGGCGAGGAGACAAAGATATGAATGTTATCGCTGATGCTCTGGGGGTAGAGATTTGACCAGAATAAAAGAGAGATTTAACAGCTCAAAGCAACTTATTCCATATGTCATGGGTGGATTTCCAGATATTGAAGGCACAAAAAAGATAATTCACGCTTTGGTAAAGGCGGGCTGCGAGATCATCGAGATCGGGATCCCCTACTCTGATCCACTCGCCGATGGACCAACGATCCAAAGGGCCTCTGAGGCGGCGCTGGAAAAAGGTACCGGCACATTAGATGTCTTTTCCATTATAAAAGAGACCAAAGCTAAAGACGACTACTCGCCCGTCTTAATGGTCTATTATAATCTGATATATAAATACGGCGTCAAAAAATTCGCAAATCTGGCTAAGGAATCCGGAGTCGAAGGGGTAATAGTACCCGATCTT
Organism: Actinomycetes bacterium; assembly: GCA_030597945.1. Classification (GTDB taxonomy): domain Bacteria; phylum Actinomycetota; class Aquicultoria; order CAJVYJ01; family CAJVYJ01; genus JAUVQW01. Next base: position 12,345 of record JAUVQW010000005.1, on the reverse strand, counting down.
AGCGTCGAAGACTCACGTCCGTGGATAGAGGCAGCTAAAGAATTCGATTTGGATACGATATTTTTGGTCGCTCCTACAAGCTCAGCTGAGAGGACCGCCATGATCGCCGAAGTATCAAAGGGCTTTATCTATTGCGTCTCACTGACTGGCGTGACCGGTGCTAGAAAAAAACTTTCAAGTAATCTGTTATCATTTATTGAAAGAATAAAAAACTCGACCGATGAGCCCGTTGCTGTCGGGTTTGGGATTTCTGACGCAAGCCAAGCAAAAGAGATATCCGCCGTATCAAATGGCGTTATAATTGGAAGTGCCTTTATAGACCTGATCGATAAAGCGCAGTCGATCGAGGAAGGCGCCAGCGATCTGGAAGAGCTCGCCGGAAACATTATCCAGACCATAAGATGAGGCAACAAGATGTCAATCAGCGAATGGTTTAAAAGAGAAGACAGGTCTTCAATCAAGTCAAAAGATAAACGAGCCGTACCAGAAGGAATTTGGTCTCAGTGTGCTTCTTGTAAGTCTACTATCTTTCAGAACGAGCTGTTCGCTACTGATTTTGTCTGCCCAAACTGTTCTCATCATTACCAACTTTCAGCTCTCCAAAGGATTGATCTGTTAATAGACAAAGATACTTTTAACGAGACCGCAAAAGATGTTTCGTCGAAAGATCCGTTAAAGTTCGAAGCAACTAAGAAGTATAAAGAGAGTATCGATAAGGCAAAACGATCGACTGGCCTAAAGGAAGCAATCATCACTGGAAAAGGTTCTTTATACGGGCGCCCGGTAGCGATCGGAATTATGGATTTTAGATTTATAGGTGGCAGCATGGGGTCGGTCGTAGGTGAAAAAATCGTCCGCCTAATAAACATGGCAATCGATGAGAGTCTTCCGGTTGTGATCGTGACAGCTTCAGGAGGGGCCAGAATGCAAGAGGGTATCTTCTCTCTTATGCAGATGGCAAAGACAACCGCTGCGATCGATCGCTTGCAAAAAGAGAATCTTCCATATGTTTGTATTCTTACAAACCCTACAACCGGCGGTGTGATGGCCAGCTTTGCAACTCTTGCAGACATAATAATCGCTGAACCAAAAGCGCTAATCGGTTTTACCGGTCCAAAAGTGATCGAGCAGACCATTAAACAAAAAGTGCCTAAGGAATTTCAAAGTTCCGAGAAGATGTTGGAACATGGTCAGATCGATATGGTGGTTGAGAGAAAAAATTTAAAGTCGACGATCGGCCAAGTACTGGATTTTTTAAGTCCGGCCGAGGTGGTATATGAAAAAATACGTAGCTGAATTTGAACGTCCGATAATCGAGCTTGAGACACAGCTTGAAGAGTTGAAAAAAACGCCCTCTGCTCACAAGGCAGATATTGCAAGAGAGATAACTTACCTTGAAAAACAGATAGCCAAGTTAAAGGTCAAGACCTACACAAATCTTACCCCCTGGCAAAAAGTTCAACTAGCAAGGCATCCGGAAAGACCTCATTTTAGCGATTATCTAAAGGGGATCTTTAGCGAGTTTACAGAGATACATGGAGATCGCCTCCACGGAGATGACAAGGCGATAATCAGCGGCTTTGCCTTTCTTGGATCCTATAAAGTCATCGTAGTTGGAACAGAAAAAGGAAAAACAACTAAAGAGAAGGTAGCTCACAATTTTGGAATGCCTCATCCCGAAGGATATCGAAAAGCAGCACGTCTTTTTGAGTTGGCGGGCAGATTTAATTTGCCTGTCATCAACTTCATAGATACACCCGGGGCTTACCCCGGAATCGAAGCAGAGGAGCGGGGACAAGCCAGCGCTATTTCCAATAATTTAAAGATATTATCCGATCTCGATGTTCCAATATTATCAACTGTTATTGGCGAAGGGGGCAGCGGCGGCGCTTTGGCCCTAGGCGTGGCAGACAGAATATTTATGATGGAGAACGCCTATTATTCAGTAATCGCTCCCGAAGGATGTGCCACGATTCTTTGGGGAGATGCTAAAAAGGCAGAGAAAGCCGCCGCCGAACTTAGTCTTACCGCCGATAAATTAGTAAAACTTAAATTGATAGACGGAATAATCAGTGAACCTCTAGGCGGAGCCCAACATAATAAAGAAGAGGTGTTTGCCGACCTTAAATCAACTCTTTTGAAAACGCTAGATGATCTTACCAAGATAAATGTCGATGAACTGAAAAAGAGACGTTATCAAAGGCTTATGGCGGCAGGTGTATTCTCTGAAAAAGATAATTTAGACGTCACTCGGGGTATTAAAATACTTCGAGGCGATGCTGATGAAAATAGGAGTGCTAACTAGCGGGGGCGATGCCCCGGGAATGAATGCAGCCATAAGATCTGTTGTTCGTCAAACTATAGCCGATGGCCACCGATCCATCGGTTTTTTTGAAGGATTTAGGGGTCTTATCGATTACGACTATATTGATTTTTCTGTTGGTGATGTATCAGGAATAATCGATAGAGGCGGTACTATGCTTCGCACAAGTAGGTGTGTTGAATTTCTCTATCCCCCCACCCAGGAAAAAGTAACAAAGCGTCTTTTAGAAGATGGGATAAAACATCTTGTCGTGATCGGGGGAGACGGTTCTTGTCACGGTGCCAGCATACTAAATGATCTAGGCCTCCATGTCGTTGCCGTACCCGCCAGTATCGACGACGATCTATACGGAACAGATACTTCTATAGGTTTCGACACTGCCTTAAATACGGTAATCAATAACCTTTCCAAAATACGCGATACGGCCTCGGCACTTGAGCGAGTATTCGTCGTCGAAGTGATGGGTCGAGACTCCGGTGCTATCGCCTTATATGCCGGGCTTACCGGCGGGGCGGACAACATCCTTTTGCCCGGACGAAGTTACAATATAGAGCATATCTGTGAATCTATCGACAAAGGTTTTAAGCGTGGCAAAGGCCATAGTCTTACGGTCGTCGCTGAAGGAGCGGGTTCGGCTTATGAGATCGGAGAGCAAATAAAAAAATGCAGCGGCTTCGATGTAAAGATCACCATTCTCGGCCACATACAACGTGGTGGCTCGCCATCGGCAAGAGACCGGTTTGCCGCCAGCGTTCTGGGCTCCGAAGCTGCCAAAATACTTATTGGCGGCGGGTCCGGCGTTATGGTCGGTTTAAATAACGATGTAGCCGTTCCCATCCCCTTTAAAGATGTCATGACAAACGTAAGAGAGCTGGACTTTAAACTGATCGATCTTGCCAAGACTCTTTCTATCTAAAGCTTGGCTAAACTTTGAAGGTAATCACATTTAACTCTTTTTTTAATTTTTTAGAGATTTTCCCTCTATTCATTGACTCGGCCGGTGATATCGTTATCATCGTTGTCATGATAAAACGTCTTTTGATAGCTATCGCCCTGATTTCCTTCACAATCATTATTTCCGGTGGCTGTGGAGCCGAACAGGTATCCAGCACAAACGGAGAATTAAGCGGAGGGGAAATGGTTTTTAAAGCCTACTGCGCAAAGTGTCACAAAATTAATGGCAAGGGCGGAAAAAAAGGGCCTAATCTATCCAAGATCGGCCTAAAAAGAGATGCTTCTTTTCTGGATAATTGGCTGAAAGATCCAAAAAGCGTAAGGCCCAAAGCAAAGATGCCAAAACCAAAACTCACCGATAGTGAGCGAGCTGAGCTAGTAGAATATCTTAAGACACTCCAGTAGGTTGTTAGGCGTTAACTGTAAATAATTTTCATCCATCATTAACTAAATCCATGCACCTTACTTCTTATGTTTCACGACTTACGGTCCCTAGCCATTGAAAGCAAGTTTTTTAAAGGGAGCGTACATAAGGTACGTGAGCTGACAAATAGATGCCCTTCATAAAATAAATAGCTAGAGGACGCATTAGGGTTCAGCTGCAAGGCGCCCGAAAGTTTTGGGAGGGGAGCATACATTTAGGTATGTGACCTGACGAAAACTTGAGTAGCAACGCAGCAGATGATCCCTTAGGCGTTCTCTGGTGCCGAAGACCGGGATCGAACCGGTACGAGGTCGCCCCCACTGGTGTTTGAGACCAGCGCGTCTACCTATTCCGCCACTTCGGCAAATAGCTCTTTTGCAATGATAAGAATTACAAAACCAATATACAAGCAATAATAAAATTTTAGACTCTACTTTACTAACTATATACGCTTATTTTTCCGATAACTAAATTATGTCATAATACTGATGTCTAAGAAAAATGGCGATGACAAGTAAACATAAAAGCGTAAGATTAAAACTTGCAACTATTACTATATTTTCTTTCCTCATTATCTTTATCGCAATCTCACTTACCTTGGATAGCTATGTCCGTCAGACTTTGTCGGGGGAATTTGATAATCATACCAATCAGACCTTAGAGGTCGTAAAAAACTTATACTCAGAAGATAGTAACGACAAAGAATATCTCCTGAATTTTTTGAATAAGTTAATAGAAACTGACGAGAACCAATATATCGAAAAAATAGAGATCCACGAATTTATCAATGATAAGTTTGTTACGCTAGCATCCGTCGGCAGAGGCTTCGCCGGCGCGGATCCGGTATCCGAAACTCCGATTGCTTTCGAAAACAGCTACGATGAAAAGAGCGAAACGGTCTTAATCAAAAAAACGGTGACCTCTACAGGAGGAAAATCACTTTTAATTGACGCAACTTTTTCAAAAAGCCACTTAAGCAATGAGATCCGATCTATCAGAACGAAAAGCGCCATACCCGCTGTAATCGGCGTATTCTTGATGGCCCTTTTCGTTTATGCGGCGGGAGAAAGGTTTGTTCTCGAGCCGATCGACAAAATAAAGGCCTCCGTGGAGCGAATCACAAATGGAGACCTTGAGCATAACTTAAAGATCGATCAGAACGATGAACTAGGAGAGCTATCACAACTTCTTCAGAGGATGAAGAACTCGCTTGTCGAGCATACATGGAAACTCAGACAAAAACTAAATGAACTCTCAGTATTATATGAGGTCAGCGAGTTAAACGGTGAAATAAAGAGCGCCGGTGATTCCCTGGGGATAATACTAAAGAGTGCCGTAATGGTGTTGGGCGGCAAATCCGGATCGATCCTACTGGATGACAGTGCAAACAGCGACAGTGCTGATGATCTATCGGAAAAGGCTTTCTGGGCAGAGAATGACATCGTAGCTCACGATGTCCAAGAGGCAAATCTCAGCGCCGCTAAAGAGGTCTTTAGAAGTAAAAAGTCCTTGCTTATAGCTTCTCATGAAACCTACGGATCGATAAAAGACGCCATCGGCGTCCCGATAAGATCGGATGACAAGATCATCGGCGTTATCTTTGTAAATGACAAGAAAAATGGCGATTTTAGCGTTGCCGATAGTCGACTTCTCGAGATACTGGCAAATCAAGCCCTTGGTATTATTAAACTGAGCAACCTACATGTCGATCTGCAGGAATCATATCTAAATACAATCCAAGCGCTCGCCGAGACAATTGACGCAAAGGACCGCTATACCCGTGGACACTCGGACAGAGTAGCCCACTATAGCGGGATCATCGCTAAACAATTGGACCTAAGTAAAACGGACTTGGAAGCTATCGAGATTGCCGCCTACCTTCACGATATCGGCAAAATCGGCATCAGCGAAAACATACTTATCAAACCATCAAAGCTTACCCCAAGCGAAATGAAACTAATGCGTACGCACCCTGAGATATCGGACAAGATACTTCAAAGCGTAACCTTCTTAGAAGATGTCCTGCCCATCGTCAGACATCATCATGAACATTATGATGGTGCTGGATACCCTGATGGACTGAGCGGTGAAAAGATACCGCTTGGGGCGAGGATACTATCGGTGGCCGACGCTTATGACGCGATGATCTCCAACAGGCCTTACAGAAAAGCTCTATCAAAAGAAGAGGCAGTTGAAGAATTAAAAAGCAACTCCGGTTCTCAGTTCGATCCGAAAATTGTCAAGGCATTTATGATTATCGATTTCTTTCAAGAATCTGACAAAAAAAGTGAAGAGCTGGCTACAAAAGCGGTTTAAAGATATAAGTCCTTAAAATTCGGTGTCATATATGATGAACGGCCCGATGTATACGCTTTTATTAGAAGGAGAATCATCCGGAATATCTCCGTTTACAACGTCCGGCATCCCTTTGACCTTGAACCAGGCCGCTTCTGAAGATATAAGACTCTCATACTCAAGGGGTGTATCGACGGTCACGACAGAATCGTCCGGCTCTTCGCCCTTAAGCTTTCTTATAAGTTTCTCGATATATGTCTCAGTCCAAAAATTATTAGTTGCCATATTTTTAATATCGGTACTGAGATAGGAAGACTTAAATAATGAGAAGTATCAAGAAGCGTAATATAGCTGAAGCCTTGGTAGCAATGCTCGCCCTTTTGCTTGCCTGTCTTTCCCTGATAAGTGAAAACCCGATATTCAATAGATCAGCGGCTTTTACGCCTATAGATTTTTCTATCAATAAAAACGTTACTGAATCTGCATCGCAGTTGTTTTCCAAAGGTACAATAAAAAAAATAACTGAGTCCAAGACAATGCTTACCTATTATCTAAGTGCTGTTAGCGCTGATGATAATATAAAGCTTTCTGTAAATAATCCTCCCACAACCGCTCCTCCCAATGAAGCGGCTAAAATATCTGTAGGTGCAACCGGCCCTTTTCAGATAAAAAATGAGACCGAAGAAACGATTGCTAAAGTAAGTGGATCAAATACAGTAGATATTTCATATTACGAAAATACTTACTTTCTCTTAATAGACGCTAAGCTAATATCGACTTCATCAGATGGCTTCATTGTCGACGCCGGTAGCGATAACGCTATCATCCTTCCGTCATATACAGATCTAAACTGGAATAAGACGGTGAACTTAAATCAGTTTAGAGGGGTTATCGATATCAAATATTCCAAAAAATCAAAGAAACTGTGGGCAGTAAATGAGTTGTCATTAGAAGATTATTTAAGGGGAGTCAGTGAAGCAAAAGCGGATGCCCCTAGCGAACATCTAAAAGTGATGGCTATCGTCGAACGCAGCTATGCCTGGCATCATATAAAGAATGGAGGCAAACACGAGGGGGAGCCTTTTATCTTAAAAAATAGCCGTGGAGGTAATGGTGACGATCAGATATATCAGGGTTATTTAGCCGAACTTAGACTGCCTACAATTGTCAGTGCCGCAGTGGCGACCAGAGGCAGCGTTGTCACCTACCTTGGAGATCCTGTCATCACACCCTACTCTAGCAATCCCGGGGGTAGGACGCTTTCTCCGCAAGAGGCAGGTTGGGGAAATCTTAATTGGCCGTGGGTCAAATCTGTTCCCGATCCGGATACCGCCGGCATGGTTAAAAACGGACACGGAGTCGGCCTATCCGGTGTCGGATCGCTAAAGCGAGCCGAGCGGGGTGAAAAAAACGAAAATATATTAGGATATTATTTTCCTGGAACCTCAATCGGCCAAGTACCAAGCGATAGTGTCATGATGCGTGTAGCTATTTATGGTGTAGAAGGATAATTTTTGGGCTTTCATACGTTAGGCGTGAAAGCAAAAGATTATAAGTAATTTGCTATTTCGAACTATTAGTCTTTCAAACCTAAATTTGATTTCAACACTAATTAAAAAAACAATTATCTTTAGCTTGTCATTTAACTAGCAATAAATCTTTTTATTTCTTTCTTTTCTCCTGAGACTCTATCGCGTTTACGCCTTACGGTTTTCTCTTCCTATCAACCATCTTTCAAACTACAATAAGACGAATTCTTTTAAAGTATCGGTGTAACACATTTGAACAAAAAAATTAGAAAAAAAGCAGTATTGATAGATGGGAATAGCCTCGTTTACCGCGCATTTTTTGCTCTGCCGACGACACTGGCATTACCTTCGGGACAAGTTACAAATGCCGTATATGGATTTACATCCATGCTTATCCGCCTGCTCATCGATGAACGACCCGACCGGATAGCCGTCGCCTTTGATACCGCGGCCCCGGCTTTTAGACATAAGGCGTATAAAGAATATAAAGCTCACAGAGACGAGACCCCAAGCGAACTCATATCTCAATTTCCCCTCGTAAAAGAAGTTCTTGAGGCGTTATCCATCACAACATTGGAGATCGAGGGTTTTGAGGCCGATGATATCCTAGCTACCCTTGCCAAAGACCAGGAAGAAAAAGGATTAGACGTCGTAGTAGTGACTGGTGACAAAGATGCTTTCCAGCTGATCGATGACAACACCAGAGTGATGACCACCAGAAAAGGCATAACCGATATCGTATTCTATGACAGAGATAAAGTAATCGAGCGCTACGGGATCCCTCCTGAGCTCGTTCCCGATTTTCTCGGCCTAAAAGGAGACTCGTCCGACAATATCCCAGGTGTCCCCGGAGTAGGAGATAAGACCGCTGCAAAGCTAATCCAGGAATACGGCCCCATGGAAGAGATCTACCAAAGGATTGAAGAAATCAAACCCGAGAGGATAAAAAATTTACTTATAGAACATAAAGATGATGCCATGATAAGTAAGAGGCTGGCGACACTCATATTCGATGTACCGGTTGAGAAAGAGTTGAGCGAAATTAGCCCAGACGGCTGGAATATAGAAGAGATAAAAGAGGTATTTAAAGAGTTAAGGTTCAAGACCCTGTTAGAGCGCTTTATAGAAAACATCGCGGGAGCCGACTCAAATATCGACATTTTTTTACCTATATCATCCAAGATAGAGGTGGTGGAGAGTGCTACAGAGTTTACTGACAAACTTGCTCCATTTAAAGATGCCGCAATAATTGGTTGGTCTTTTGCCTTGGAGGAGAAAGGCAATAACTTAATAGTCTCTATAACCAAAGAAGTGGATGGGGAAAATCTATCTTTAGTTGCTTCAGTCGAGCCAGAAGAACGAACGGCGATAAAAGATTGTCTCGCAGAGTTCACAAATGATCGTTATAAAAGGGTAAATTGCGTCTTTAACCTAAAGGAATCGCTCCCCTTTATTAATAAACTTGGCTTAAGTACTAGTATATTCGACTTTGATCCGGCGATAGCCGCTTATCTGGTTTCAGCTACCGATGAAGATTTTTCAATAGAAACTTTACTGGAAAAATACGTAGAGTTGAAATTACCGGAGACTGAAGGTGTCGCCGAAAAAACCGCATACAGGGGAGCTGCAACGCTGCAACTTTTTAATAAATTGATGCCTATATTAAAAAAAGACGGCCTGAGTGAACTGAACGAAAAAATCGAGCTGCCGCTTGAAAAAACTTTATCAAGGATGGAAGAAGCTGGGGTAGGCCTCGATCTGGAATACTTAAATGAGTTCTCCAAAAAAATAGGTAAAGAAGTAGAAATATTAAAAAAAGAGATATTGGATTTAGCCGGAGAAGAGTTCAACATCAATTCACCGCAACAACTTAGCCGGATCCTCTTTGAAAAGCTCGAACTTAAACCAGTGAAAAAGACAAAATCGAAATCCGCCTACGCGACAGACGCGTCGGTACTTAACAAACTCAAAGGCGATCATCCGATAATCGGTCTTATCATCAGCTACAGGGAGCTCGCAAAGTTGAAATCTACGTATGTTGATGCTCTACCGCCGCTCATCGACCCTGCTACTAAACGAGTACATACGACTTTCAATCAGATGATAACGGCTACAGGACGCCTTTCTAGCAGTAACCCCAACTTGCAAAATATTCCTGTCCGCAGTGAACTTGGGAAAAAAATTAGAAGAGCTTTTATACCTGCCCATCCTTTGGAAAAACTTCTAGTGGCCGACTACTCCCAGATAGAACTACGGCTCCTTGCCCACCTTAGCAAAGACCCCTTACTGATCAAATTATTTACAGATGATGTTGACTTGCATTTGGCGACTGCGGCGCAGGTGTTCGAGTTAGCCCCTGAAGAAGTAAGCCCTGAAATAAGACGAAGAGCAAAAGCTATTAATTTTGGCATAATATATGGAATGAGCGCATTTGGCCTTAGTGAGCAATTAGGCATAGAAACGGAAGAAGCAAAAAAGTTCATCGATAACTATTTTCAGAGATTTCCCAAGGTCAAGAAATATCTCGAATCATCGATTGCGACCGGATATAATCGCGGATTTGTAACTACTATAATGGGCAGGCGAAGAAATATGCCCGAACTAAAAAACTCTAATTACCAGGTCCGTTCTTTCGGAGAAAGAGTTGCCACAAACTTCCCCCTCCAAGGAAGCGCCGCCGATATCATAAAACTAGCGATGATAAAAATCGATGATCGACTAATCAGCGAAGGGTGGCAGACCCGGATGGTACTCCAAGTCCATGATGAATTGATATTCGAAGTACCCCCTCTCGAAGAGAATGCCGCATTCAGAATGGTAAAAGAGGAGATGGAAAAAGTCTTTGAACTAGACGTGCCCTTAAGTGTCGATCTATCCTTTGGAAACAATTGGGGCGAAGCAAAGTAGAGTATTGACCAGTTGAAAGGCAACCGCGGTAAAAAAAATCTGATTTGGGAAAAAAACAAAGAAAATTAATAAAATCATGCTATAATACAGCAGTACATCGTCGCTATATGACGGTTGCAATAAATTTTAGGAGGCTCGGTAGATGGCAGAAGTTGAGATAGAGAACTATACGGAATCAGGTTACATAAGAGATAAAGATGGAAACCTGATTCCTGATTATGATATGACTATCAAGGTGTTTGATGATGGTGATGTCATATCCGGTACTATCGTCCAGATAGACCGGGACGAAGTCCTTGTTGATGTAGGATACAAATCAGAGGGCGTCATTCCCTTGAATGAACTATCAATCCGAAAGGGAGTGAATCCAGAAAACATCATTGAAATAGGCGATGAGATCGATGCCCTAGTTTTGCAAAAAGAGGATAAAGACGGTCGCCTGATTCTTTCCAAGAAACGTGCTGAATTCGAGAAATCATGGGATGTAGTTGAAAACCACAGCAGAGAAAAGAATCCCATAGGAGGAACAGTCATCGAAGTCGTTAAAGGCGGCTTGATACTAGATATCGGCCTTCGCGGTTTTCTGCCGGCATCTTTAGTCGATGTCAGGCGAGTACGGGACCTAAACCAGTATATCGGTGAAAAACTTGATTGCCTTATTATTGAAATCGATCGTAACCGAAATAATGTCGTACTATCTCGCCGAGCCGTCATAGATGATGAGAGAAAACACGAGCGTAAAAAGATATTGGATAACATCAAAAAAGGAGATACGGTCAAGGGAACGGTATCAAGTATCGTCGATTTCGGCGACTTCATAGATCTTGGCGGACTAGACGGTCTTGTCCATATCTCGGAGTTATCTTGGTCGCATGTCGATCACCCCTCAGAGGTCCTCGAGTTAAGCCAAGAAGTTGAAGTTAAAGTATTAGATATTGATACTGAAAGAGGCAGGGTCTCCCTGGGTTATAAGCATACGCAAGAGAACCCATGGCAAGAAATGATCGCTGATTTTAATGTCGGTGATGAATTGCCTGGTAAAGTGATCAAAGTCGTGCCTTTTGGTGTCTTTATCGAACTGCTTGATGGTGTTGAAGCTTTGATACACAATTCTGAATTTGAAAATTCTGAATGTAATGCCAAGGTCGGCGATGAGATGACCTCAAAGATCGCGGAGATCGACGTCGACAGAAGACGCATTAGCATGACGCTTGGCCTAAAAATCGACTCTGAAGATGAGGCTCTCGAGGACAAAGCCGATAAAGTTGAGTCAAAAACCGAAGAAGTAAGCGAAAAGATAGTCGATGATAATCCGGCTGCTGAAACGGTAGATGAGACAACGAGCACCGCAAAAGCTGTTGAGGACGCTGAAGTGGCTGTCGAGGAAGCACTCGATGACTCGAAGATCAAAAAAGATGCAGGCAAAAGACTTCTTAAGAAGAAAAAGGAAGACGACGAAGAAGCATCTGATAAAGAACCGGACCCGGGTTCACTAGAAGATGTGCTTAAGCAGATGAAACAGGCTACAAAACCAGAAGATGAGTAAGTAACTTATTTGATCGGTAAAGAGCACCGGACAAGCGGTGCTCTTTTTTTTTATGATTTTCGCAGGGTAATCTTGTGTGCTAGAATTTTTAAAGGTGATCAAACATGAAAATTGGAATAACCGGAGGAATAGCTTCAGGCAAGACCACTGTTACAACTATTCTTTCCGAGCTGGGAGCTGAAATATTATCCGCCGACATCGTTGCTAAAAAAGTAATGATGAGGGGTACAGATGAATACGACGATATCGTTGCCCATTTTGGAGAAGACATTTTAGATCCAAGCAAGGACATCGACCGGACTAAGCTTGGTGAGATAATCTTTAAAGATGAAAATGAGCGTCATCTTTTAAACAATCTGACTCACCC
>JAUVQW010000022.1 GCA_030597945.1 Actinomycetes bacterium | reverse complement strand
GAACCAGAAGGCGCAAAGACTTTTATCGGCAATCCATTCTTTTTAGCCGAAAATTGAAGATAATATCTAAGCGGAAAAATATCCGTAAAATGGTCAGGATGCATATGGCTGATAAAGATGGCATCCAACTCGCCTGGGTCCTGCCACTTAAACAGCTTACTCAGACTTCCGGGACCTATATCTATCAAGATCTTATTATTTTGAGTCCTGACAAGATAGCAATTACAAGCTCCACCCGGTTTCGGATATGTCCCTGAGCTTCCGATAATGACAAGTTCCAAACTTTATCCTCTACTAGGTAACCATCTCTTGATCTAGTATGTTTTTTTCGACCCCGTTGATTTCCCTGCCCAAAAACCGGCTACCAATCAACTTAAAGGCTTGCGTATCTCCCGAAGAAACAAATCGGGGTTTAGGCAGGGACTTATCGGTTCTAAGTTGGCCTTTCCGCTCAAGTATCATTCTGACTTCTACAGCAGTCTCTTCGGCTGAACTGATGATCTCGATATTGTTGCCACACACTTTTGTCAACATTCCCTTAAGTAAGGGGTAGTGGGTGCACCCCAAAATAAGAGTATCGATGTGGGCTCTAAGGATCGGTGTTAGATAACCTTTAGCTACTGTATAAGAAGAGGTATTGTAGAAATTGGCGTTAGAGACCAGGCCTTTCTCAACGATCTCGACTAGTTTTGGACATGATGCAGAATAGACCGTGACGCCTGCATCAAAAGCCCTTACGGCATGGGAGTAGGCTCGGCTGTTGATAGTTCCCTTCGTACCGATTACACCCACCTTCCGATTCTTGGTAGCCATGACAGCTCCTCTAGCTCCCGGCTCGATCACCCCGACTATAGGGATATCAAACATCTGCTGAGCTTCGGTAAGAGCGGCTGCTGTACCGGTATTGCACGCTACTACTATTAGCTTGACCTTTTGACCCTTTAGAAATTCGATGATATTAAATACAAACGACCTAACTTCTTCAAGCGGCCTTGGCCCATACGGAACTCTTAAAGTATCACCAAAATAGATGATATTCTCATTGGGGAGCTCCTTCTCGATCTGCGAAAAGACAGTTAAACCCCCGACTCCAGAGTCAAATATCCCTATTGGCCTGTTTTTCACACCACTACTCCGTTAATAAGCTATAAGTCTTTTCCTGACAATATTTTATCTTAACTAATGTACATTAAAAGATTAAATTATATATTACCCTTTTAGAGAAAGTGGGACAGGGTGAAGGCAAACGGTGATAGAGGAAAAGGACAAAATCTATTAAAGATTCGTTAGAGTCGGAGACAACTGCCGCAGCATGCCTTTGACTCGCGATGACGATCGACGAAGAGACGCTTTGAAGGCATCACCAAAAATCGACTCGCGCCACACCGGTTTCGCTTGGATCCTAATTATCTTTTATCAACCGTTACCTTTCGATGGAACTGACTATCTCATTTAAATTATTACCCATATAAGAAACAAGATGCGCTCCGGCAGAAAAATTATCTGCCAGGTCCATCTCCATTAAACCTATCAATTTAAGCGACTCTTTGTTGAGCCCGGTAAGGCGGCTAATTTTTGGCAGCGAGCCATCAGTTTGAGCCTCACCTCCATCTAGCGTACCATCTTCTAGTTGAAGAACCGCACCCAAAGGCAATATCCGGCTGCCGCTTCTACCGATAAAGACCCTGATATCAAAGGGGAGCTCATCGCCGTGCCGGGAAACCGGGATTTTATCGATCATCTTGCTTATCGTATATGGATAGGGTCCGGCCATAAAGGAGTCGTGCTTTTTAAATGTTCTAAGGCTCATTTGAAGCTTCGCTCTAACATCGTCAGTTTTTACAATCGATGCGGTCCCATAAAAAGATTGGTCTCCATGAGGACTTATGATAATGCTCTCGGATTCCTTCAAAGCACTTTCTACAGTTTTAATAGTGTCATTAAAATCATAACCGACTCCCCATCTTATAGGTTCTACTTCAAAAGTAGAGAGTTGATCACTGATAGAATCTGCAGCTTTATAAGTCAAAAACCGATCATCGGTAATGTTAGAAATGGGATTTACGGTCACTGTTTTCGAATCAATAAATAGTGATCGCGTTGATGTTTCTTTTAAATGTGAAAGCACTTCGCTACCGACTAATATATCAATAGGGTTATTGTCAAAATAAATACGATCCCTCGAAGCGGTCAGTTTTGGTAGAATGTCATCGTAAGATCCAAGAACAATAGTCGGATACTTCAGATTTTCCTTTCTAGAGACCTCCTCTGTACCGATTAAACAGCATTTATCAAAACCCTTTGAAAGAAAAGTCTGCCACAGATTTTGAGCTAGACAGTATTTTTCATAGTAAAGTCTGTCTTCTGCTGGATGAGCGATCATAACAAGAGGTTTTTTCGACTTCGTAAATAAAAGAGATTCCAAAATGGAATCATTAGCCATCTGCCAATATGTCTTCGGGAGCGATGAAAAATTACTTCTGGATGGCCCACGGGCCTCGATTATATGGAATTTTTTCTTCCCTTCCCGACTGCGAATAATAAAATCGACCGACCCGGCAAAGAAATTGGGTCCCTTTAATTTATTTAAATTTCTAAAATATAGATATTGGGAAGAAAGCCGTACTATTTTTGAGGTCAACTCATGATCTTGGCTATCTCGAAGAGATTTAAGAGACGACTGCCTGTACCCTTTATAAAGGATAGAATTATTTACAAAATGTTCAATCTCAGCTACGTCGACGTAGCTCATAGACACTCCTGTCTGAACTTTAATTATCGCACTCTAGCCGGAGATTACTTTTACCCCGAATTGTCGGCGCCTGGGTCCATCAAACTCGCAAAAAAAGATCGCTTGCCAAGTACCCAGATATAGGCGCCCTTTTTCAATAGGAACAATCTCAGAACAACCGACTAAAGTAGATTTTATATGAGCTGCTGAATTACCTTCCATATGATCATAGCCGTTTCTTAAAGGAACTATGTCTTCCATTTTTCTACTTATATCTGATGGCACTGAGGGATCGGCGTTTTCATTAATGGTAACGGCCGCGGTCGTGTGTGAAACATAGACTACGCAGAGACCAGAGTCTACTTGCTTTTCGGCTACGACCCTTTCAACCTGTGCAGTAATATCGATAAACTCGAATCTGGACTTTGTTTCCAAGTGACTGACTCTCATGCAAACCCCAACCGACCCGTTTTTAACATAATAACAGAAAAAAGAATAAAAAAAATGGCCCAACAGGCGTTGAATCCTACAGTGTCTGACCCTAAGCTAAAATAGTTAGGGATCCTGCTGACGGCTTCCGGTAGTCCGTAAAGGTCCGCACTTCCACCATCAGACCCGAATCGACAATGTCATAAGAGAAGGTTCAGTTTCCCTCTAGGCCAACGACAAGCCGAGCCAAAACTCGTATCTCTATATATTAATATACCATTTAAAGACATATATTAAAATCAGAGTCCTTTAATAATCCTAGTAAATATGTTAGAGTTTTCTAATCATAGGAGGTAGTAATGATGAAAGAAAAAGTTGAAGAGGTTCTGGAAAAAATAAGGCCTTCGCTTCAAGCTGATGGGGGCGACATCGAATTAGTAAGTGTTGATGATGGTGTCGTAAAAGTCAAGCTTATGGGTGCATGCCAGGGTTGTCCGATGTCTGAGATGACGCTAAAGAACGGTGTCGAAAGAATCTTAAAAGAGCATATCCCTGAGGTCAAGTTAGTAGAAGCAGCTCCCGCTTAAACGATTAACATTCTGATAATCTCAATCTAGATTTCGATTGCTGCCCTAGTGGCGCTTCGTAGTGCGTCACCCAGATTTCCGGGCAAAGCGACATCGCCAATAATAAAAACGTCTATTTTACCCTCAAGCCGCTTGGCCAGATCTTTTTGTGATTCGCATCCGATCGCATAAATAATAGTGCCCGCCGGGATATCTCTTTCCCCTTCCACGTTTTTGATCCTTACAAAGTCTTTCTCTATCAAAATAACTTCTGTCGATGATAAAATAGCTACATCCTTTTTTCTGAGCCTTGACAACAGATTGCCTCTTTGTAGGCTTTTCATCTTGGGAAGGACATCGCTTAGAGCCTCGATGATCGTAACCTTACTATCACTGCTGATAATATCCGCTACCTCACAACCGACATCACCGCCGCCTATCACAACGACTTCTTTATCAGTCCTATGAATATTTTTTAAGAAATCTCTTGCTCCTAATACATTTTTGCTATCGATTCCTTTTATTGGAGGCTTCTTCTCGATCGCACCTGTTGCGATGGTAACAGCGTCCGGCATTTTTTCCAGTATCATCTCTTCATCCACTTCAGTTTCGAGATGGACCAAAATACCGTGTTTTTTTATCATGTGCCTTAAATATCTATTTGCCTCGGCCACCTCTTCCTTGTATGGCGCCAGATGAGCCAAGTTAAATAGACCTCCAAGTTCATTTGTTTTCTCAAATACTTCTACATTGTGACCTCGTTTAGATAGTACTATAGCCGCCTGCATCCCGGCCGGACCGCCACCGATTACCCACACCTTTCTCATTTTATCGGCCTTATCGAGCTTAAAGACCATTTCCAAACCAGCGTAGGGATTCACTGTACAAGCCCTGCCGATATTTTCAACCCCTTTATCAGCGCAATCATCAAGACAATAGATGCAACCCCTAATATCTTCAAAGTTATCCTCACCGTACTTGTTTACAAATTCAGGATCGGCTATAAGCGCCCTTGTCATGGCTATAAAATCTGCCTTATCTTCTTTGAGGATATCATCGATAAGTTGCGCGTCTCCTATCTTTCCGGTTGAGATCACCGGTATTTTGACTACTCTTTTAATCTCACGGGCTATCCCGACGTTAACGCCTTTAGGCAGCGTATAAGATGGTAATAGATAATTTTTCGTCTTTTTATTTCCAGATGTAACTAGAATTGCATCTGCTCCTGCCTCTTCAAGCCAGGCAGCCACAACCTTCGCCTCATCCAGATCGAAACCGCCATCCATCCTTTCATCGGCTCCATATTTGATCATTAACGGATAATCATCACCCACTTGCGCCTTAATGCCTTTTACCAAGTCGATCAAGAACCGCGATCGATTCTCCAATGACCCTCCATATTTGTCACTTCTCTGATTTGTCAGGGGCGAGAGAAGTTGAGATATAAATGCACCGTAATTTGCGTGCACCTCTATACCGTCATATCCGATCGCCTTAATGCTACTGGCTCCTATGGACATCTTGCTTATTATTTTTTCAAGCTCCTCTGTTGTCGCCTCTTCCAAAAGGGGGAGAACCCATTTTCCTTTTTTTTCTTTTGCTCCGGGTGTGTCTTTATCGACAGATTTCATAGCGGGATAATCCATCTGGGTGAAGGCTTTACAGCCGTTTGATTGGACCACCTTCAAAAGCCGCTGCAAACCTTTTACATATTCTGGCTTGTCCATACGTAAGTGGATAGAGCCCTTTAGCGTATCCGGATAATCAAAGCATGGTCCGTCAAGAACAATCATCGATACACCGCCCTTGGCGCGTGCTTCAAAAAAAGCTATCATCCGATCGGTGACCATGTTGTCTCGGACATATTTTGTAGGATATAAAGACATGATAAAACGATTTTTTAGCTCTATACCGGCTATTTTCCCCGGCCTAATTGCTGATCGAATATTTATTCACCACTTTTTAGTATGAGTTCGATTCTTCTGATCCTATAACTCTGGTATATCACTAAATCCTATTTCTTCTTCCAACTCTTTTGCGACTTTAAACAAGGTAGCTTCACCATAGTGATCAGCCATGATCTGAAGTCCCACGGGTAAATTATCTGAGAGACCGCATGGAATAGATATTGCCGGTATTCCGGCCAGGTTAGCGGGGATGGTGCAGATATCCGAAAGATACATCTGCAGAGGATCGCTGGTCTTCTCCCCTTTCTTGAACGCCGTCGTCGGCGTCGTTGGAGAGATCAAAACATCGTACTTGGAAAAAGCAGATTTGAAATCTTCGATGATCATGGTCCTTACTTTTTGAGCTTTACCATAGTAAGCATCATAATAACCAGCGGATAGTGCGTAGGTGCCAAGCATTATCCTTCTCTTTACCTCTTGGCCAAATCCACCTGATCGGCTATCTTTATACATCTCGATAATGTCAGAATTATCGTTTGAGCGAAATCCATATCTTACACCGTCATACCGTGAGAGATTCGAACTTGCTTCGGCAGGAGCAATAATATAATAGGTCGACAAGGCATATTCAATACTGCTAAGAGAAGTCTCTTCAATCTTGGCTCCTTTTTTTTCAAGTATTTCTATTGCCTTTTTCACACTCACCTTGACTCCCTCATCAAAGCTTTCGCTAAATAGCTCGATTGGAAGCCCCACCTTAAGATCGGATAAATTGCTATTTGGATTCGCTAAATAGTCCGGGATTTCATAGTCCAAAGAAGTCGAATCCCGTCTATCGTGACCGGCAATTATCGATAATAATAAAGCAGAATCGTCAACGGTCTTTGTGATCGGACCGATCTGGTCCAAAGAAGACGCAAAAGCTACTAAACCATAGCGGGAAACTAGTCCATATGTTGGCTTTAAACCGACTACTCCGCAAAAAGCCGCGGGTTGCCTTATCGATCCACCGGTATCGGATCCGATCGCCCAAAGAGCTTCTCTTGCCGCAATTGCTGCAGCCGATCCACCACTTGATCCGCCTGGCACTCTTTCAATATCCCATGGATTATGGGTTGGCCCAAAGCTTGAGTTCTCGGTCGAAGAACCCATGGCAAATTCATCCAAGTTCGTCTTTCCGATAAATACCGCGTCTCCCCTAATCAACTTTTCAATTACATGGGCATTGTAGACCGGTCGATAGTTTTTTAGGATCTTCGACGCGCATGTCGTTGGAGCACCTATTAAGTTAATGTTATCCTTGATAGCAATCGGAAGACCGCCACCGAGTTCATTGACGGTCGATCCATCCAACTCCCTCGCTCTTGCCCTTGCTCCTTCGGCATCGACTTGGATAAACGCTTTCACTCTGTCATCGACCTCTTTGATCCTATTGAGATAGGAATCCGTCAATTCGAGTACGCTGATCTCTTTGTTTTTGATCTGTTTAACAGCATCGCCTGCTGAAAACTTTGTAATATCCAATTAAATCCTCTTTATCTTTATTTTTTTAGGACTCATATGATTTTTGGGACTTTAAAAGCGCCTGACTCTATCTCGGGCGCATTAAGAAGAGCATCATCTTTTGATAGTGATTCTTTTACCACATCTTCCCGGTAGACGTTTTTTACGGGTAGTGGATGAGTAGTGGACTCTACTTCTAATGTTTCTAATTGACTGATCTTGCCCGCATGCTCAAGTATTTGCGATAGCTGATTTGTAAAGATTTCTACTTCCTCTTCGCTTAACCGAAGCCTAGCTAAAAGCGCAACATGCTCAACATCTTTTTTACTAACCGCCAAAATCTCTCCTACATAGTAGACAATTTAATCAGTTTAATTACTAACACCCGCCAATTCAAGCAAAACCACTTCTGGCATATATAAAATAATTCTCTTCCTGCGGGGTGATATTAAACTTGGAGCGATAATTCTTAAATAATAATTACCAAAATAAAGACGACGATCGTCAATAATTATTTGAAATCAAGCAGATATACTTGTGTTGACTTTCTCCTCCAGGACCGCTTGCGCTGAGGCAAGCCTTGCCAAAGGCACCCTGTAAGGAGAGCAACTGACATAAGTCAGTCCGATCTGATGGCAAGCTCTCACCGAATCCGGGTCTCCTCCATGTTCACCGCAGATCCCTAACTTTATATCAGGTCTTGTCTCTCTTCCCATAGTACAAGCCATATCAATTAACTTAACCACCGCTGGATCCAGAGTCTCAAAAGGATTGGATTTCAGTATCTTTCTGTCCAAATATCTTGCCAGTATCTTGCCTTCAACATCGTCCCGGCTAAAGCCGAATGTCGTCTGAGTAAGATCATTGGTACCGAAAGAAAAGAAATCGGCATACTTGGCTATCTCATCCGCGGTCACAGCCGCCCTTGGCAATTCGATCATTGTTCCTATTTTATATTCTATCTTCATCGCTCTCTTTTCGAGAACATCTTCACATTCTTTTTCAGTGATACCTCGAAGATAGCTTAACTCCGTATCCAGTGCGACAAGAGGGATCATTATCTCGACCCTCGGGTCCTTACCTTGGGCCTTAACGTCGCATGC
This sequence comes from Actinomycetes bacterium, assembly GCA_030597945.1. Lineage (GTDB taxonomy): Bacteria > Actinomycetota > Aquicultoria > CAJVYJ01 > CAJVYJ01 > JAUVQW01. Next base: position 3,702 of record JAUVQW010000022.1, on the reverse strand, counting down.
GGCTTCCATTATCGCTCTTACCTGCATCTCATAGATGTCAGGGCGAACGATCCCCAATCTACAGCCCCTAAGTCCCAACATCGGATTAGCCTCTGTCATCGTCTGCACGCGGGAAAGCAAATCTTTCTTCTCTTTAAGATCACCTTCACTGGCCTCTTCATATTCCATACGGACGACTTCGACCATCAACTCTTCTTCGCTGGGGAGGAATTCATGAAGCGGAGGGTCGAGCAATCTTATAGTCACAGGTAGACCGCTCATTGCTGAAAATATTCCAACAAAATCATTGGTTTGAATATTTAATAGATCGACTAAAGCAATCGCCTGCTCTTCCTCACTACCAAGAATCATTTTTTGAACAATCGGTAGACGATCACCTAAAAACATATGCTCCGTACGAGCAAGTCCAATGCCTTCCGCTCCAAACTCTCTTGCCTTAGAAGCGTCCTCAGGGTTGTCGGCATTTGCCCTAACCCCTAACTTTCTTATCTTGTCGGCCCACCCTAAAATAGTTTTAAGCTCCGGGGTAGGTGTTGGCGCTACAAGGGGGACAGACCCTTTCACCACCTCACCAGTAGTGCCGTTAATGCTGATAATATCGCCTTCTTTTATTACAAAACCATTAATGCTGAATTCGTGGCTTTTAACATCAATATTTAAGGCGGCGCAACCAGCCACGCAAGGCTTACCCATTCCCCTTGCCACTACCGCAGCGTGAGAAGTCTTGCCGCCGTGGCTTGTAAGAATACCCTGAGCAGCGATCATCCCGTGAAGATCGTCCGGGGTCGTCTCCCAGCGAGTCAATATCACTCTCTCGCCCTTTTCCCCCATCTCTTCGGCCGCATCGGCGTCGAAAACCACTTTTCCAACGGCCGCTCCCGGAGACGCGTTCAATCCTTTTGCCATGACGTCGATCTGTGATTCTGGATCAAAACGTGGGTGAAGAAGCTGGTCTAGTTGATCCGGCTCAATTCTCATCACAGCCTCTTCTTTTGTGATAAGACCCTCTTTTTCCATATCTACGGCAATCCTTAGAGCCGCGGCAGCCGTTCTCTTTCCAATCCGCGTTTGCAGCATATAGAGTTGACCTTGTTCTATGGTAAATTCGGTATCACACATATCTCGGTAGTGGTTCTCCAATGTGTCAAGAGCTGTCATGAGATCGCTAAAAGCTTCCGGAAAATCTTCCCCCATCTCTAAAATCGGCTTCGTCTGCCTAATTCCGGCAACGACATCCTCTCCTTGAGCATTTGTTAGATAGTCGCCATATGTGACTTTTTCGCCAGTAGCCGCATCTCTTGTAAAAGCGACTCCAGTTGCTGAAGTCTCTCCTTTATTGCCAAAAACCATTGTCTGCACATTTACCGCTGTTCCCAGATCATCCGAGATCTTATAGTGCTTTCGATAATTTTTAGCTCTTTTATTATTCCAAGATTCAAATACCGCTTTAATCGAGTAGTCGAGCTGCTCCAACGGATCTTGTGGAAATTCAATATCGGTATTGTTATTTACTATTGCCTTAAATATCTCGACAAGCTCTTTTAGGTCGCCGGCGGTCAAATCAACGTCTTGTTTTACACCTTTAACCTTCTTCATATCAATAATGGCATCCTCAAACAGTTGCCCATCGATCTTTAAGACGACTTTTCCAAACATCTGAATAAAACGCCTGTAAGAATCATATGCAAACCTATCGTTACCGGTCTGTTTGATTAGACCGCGGACTGAAGTATCGTTTAATCCCAGATTTAAGACGGTATCCATCATGCCAGGCATAGAGAATGCGGCGCCGGAGCGGACTGAGACTAGAAGGGGGTCATCATCATCACCCAGTTTTTTACCCGTCTTCTCCTCTAGTTTATTTAAGTTCTCTTCCACTTGGTTTTGAAAACCTTCAGGATAATCATTGTTAGCGGAAAAATATCTTGATGTATCAGTTGAGATAGAAAAACCATGGGGAACAGGTAACCCGAGGCCGGTCATCTCACAGAGGTTGGCTCCCTTACCTCCGAGAAGAAATTTCATGTCCGCATTGCCTTCTTCAAATGCGTATACATACTTTGGCTGATCCACTTTCGCCTCCTCGAAATTATAAATAAGTAAAAATGTTAATGTCTATATATCCTGCAAACTCATGTAACTGTTTTTTTCCCATTTTTTTAGCTATTTAAAATTGTGCAAAGTTATTGGCGAATCCATATGCTAGCTTATGATAATTTCGAAAAGTCGGCAAGCAAAAAGGCTAGCTTTGAATAATTGTTAAGCATCTTTAAACGGTTCTCCTTTATGGAAACATCTTTATCCATGACTAAAACCGAATCAAAAAAAGAATCTATGGCTCCGCTCATAGAATCAAGTATGCCGATGTAGGATGTGAAATCGCCACTGTTTGCGGCTTCGATTAACTCTTCATTTTTTTGAGTATACTCTTTCCATAAGCCTGATTCTATCTCGTTTTGAAAGAGAGCATCATCTACATCAAAGCCCAGTTTAAAATCTGAAAGATTGATACACCTGGTAAACGCGGTCTTTGCTTTTTCAAAAGCATCATCTGCGCGGCTTTCTTTTAAAACATTCAACCTTTTCCTTACTTCCTCTAATTTCATGAAACCGGATGACAATACTGCATCGACCTCACTTACATCATAGCCCTCACCCGAGTAATACTTACTCATCCTAGTAGCCCAGAATTCTTTTAACTTTTCTTTATCTTCCAGACTAATATCTATGCCAGCTAGTTGATAGATATCTAGGGCGCGTTCCATCAAGTCGGTTATCGATAGATTTAATCGACTCGCCGCCATGATAGCCACAATTCCTTGTGCCTGCCTCCTTAATGCGTAGGGATCCTGCGAGCCGGAAGGAATCAGGCCGACCGAAAAACAACCCGCTATAGAGATCATCTTATCGGCTGTCGCCAATATAGCGCTTACCAGATCGGAAGGCAGGCCATCGCCGGCAAACCTCGGTAAGTAATGCTCGGCTATCGCCCTTGCTACTTGTTTAGTCTCCCCGTCGATCAAAGCGTATTCGCTGCCAATTGATCCCTGTAATTCGGGAAACTCGCGGACCATTCCCGTGACCAGATCGGCCTTTGACAATGTTGCCGCACGTATAAGATCATCTCTCTCCTCTTTGGAAAGATCCAGTTCTCCGGAAAGCCAGTGGCAAAGTTCTTTGATGCGTTCTATCTTTTCCAGTACAGTCCCCAATTTTTGCTGGTAAACTATACCTTGTAGGTTTTCTACCCTGTCAGCTAGGGGCGTCTTGATATCTTCGTCGAAGAAAAATGCTGCATCTGCCAGTCTTGCACTAAGCACTCTCTCGTGCCCTTTTGTAATCTCCTTTGCATATTTTTCATCCCCGTTTTGGACAACTATAAAATGTGGTAGGAGCTTCCCGTTTTTTTCCACCGGAAAATATCTTTGATGCGACTCCATCGCCGTCTTGACTACCTGATCCGGGATTCTTAAGTATTCTTTGGAAAATGACCCTAGGAGAGCGTGGGGATATTCAACAAGATTAACGACCTCGCTAATGACTTTATTGTTTATTTCGGCCCTGCCACCCACCGACTTGGCAGCCCCATCGATGCCGTCGATTATTTTTACTCTACGTTCTTTCTGGTCAAGAATCACGTACTCTTTTTTTAGCTCTTTAAAAAATAAATCGACCTCGGTAACTTTTATGTTGTTTGTTCCT
>JAUVQW010000075.1 GCA_030597945.1 Actinomycetes bacterium | reverse complement strand
TGAGACATGGGATGATCTCGAAGCTCTCTTGATTGGCGCAGATGTCGGACTCGAGACATCAATATCTATAGTCGATAAGCTAAAAATCAAGGTCAAGGAAGAAAGAGTATATGACGCGGAGGGCCTATCGTTGCTTTTTAAGGATGAGATGGTCTCAAAATTAAAAGATGTAGAGAGATCGTTAGATATAACCTCGATTGATACGCCGGTGATATTGATAATGGTAGGGGTCAATGGGACCGGCAAAACGACTACGATCGGTAAGTTAGCTCACCAGTTCAAAAAGGATGGCAAGAGTGTCACCCTTGTCGCTGCTGACACATTTAGAGCCGCTGCTATAGAACAATTAGAGAAATGGGCAGATCGGACAAATGTCGATTTCATAAAACATCAACGGGGATCAGATCCGGCAGCAGTCGTTTTCGATGCCATTCAATCGGTCAAAGCAAGAGGGACCGATGTAACGATAATTGATACCGCTGGAAGGCTACATACCTACGTTAATCTAATGGATGAGTTAAAAAAAGTAAAAAAGGTAGCCCTACGGGAAGCAAATGATATTCCCGTATATACGCTTATAGTGATCGATGCCACCACCGGCCAAAACGGAATCCAACAAGCAAAGACATTTAATGATCATATTGAACTGGACGGTCTTGTACTGACAAAATTAGATGGTACCGCAAAAGGCGGAATCGTAATATCCGTACAAAGCGAACTTGGCGTTCCGATATCTCTTATAGGGGTGGGGGAGAGCGTCGACGACCTTAGGCCATTTAAGCCGGAAGAATTTGCAACCGCTCTGCTTGATTAGCCAAACAACAATTTATTAAAGCCGCTTGTTTAGAAAAGTAATAAATGTGATATCAAATACTTAAGAAAGCGGTTGGCAAGAGGAGGTGAAGGATATGAGTACTCATATCCTGATACTGTTCGGAGCTACCGGTGATCTAGTTAGCAGGATGGTCGTACCGGCTTTATTTCATCTTTTTGAGACGAATCGACTACCTGATGCGTTTAAGGTGTTAGGTTTTTCTAGGCGAGATCTCTCAAATGAAGATTTTAAGGATTTAGTAAAAATTGCTGTCGTCGACCATCTTGAAAAAGAGAACGAGGTTCCGCCCGAATTCCTTAATCTTTTTGAATATCAAAAAGGTGATTACACAAAAGTTGAAGATTATAATCACCTTCATGAGCGGATAAGCATTATCGATGAGGATCAAAGCTCTTGTTCCAACAAATTATTTCATCTGGCAGTCCCTCCGAAATATTACGCAGAAATCCTTGCCAACCTATCATCGAGCAAGCTCGATAAGACCTGCGTTGTTGGCCAGAGCTGGACACGGATATTGGTTGAGAAACCGTACGGTTCCGACCTTATGGAAGCCATCAGGATCGATGAGATGCTGGGGAAGATATTCAAAGACGAGCAAATTTATAGGATTGACCACTATCTTGCCAAAGAACTCCTTCAAAACATCATCATATTCAGGTTTGCAAATAATCTTCTAGAGCATGTTTGGGATAATCGTTCAATTGAGAAAATAGAAGTAAAGTTGCTGGAAAATATCGGTATTGAGGGCAGGGGAGCCACATATGATTTATTGGGCGCGCTGCTGGATATCGGGCAAAATCATCTTCTACAGATGCTAGCCCTTGTTACCATGGATGCTCCGGATGATCTTGGGCCAGAGGCCATTAGGAGAGCAAGAAGCCGGCTCTTAAAAGATGTAAGTGTATTGAATGACGAACAGATAGTAAATGGAACTACGAGAGGCCAGTACCTGGGTTATCTTGGTGAAACCGGTATAAAGAAAAATTCGATGACTGAAACATATTTTAAGATCAAAACGACTATCAATTCGAAAAGATGGCAGGGTGTGCCAATAATCCTTGAGGCGGGAAAACGGGCGCCTAGGACTGAGAAGGAGATCGCGGTAACGTTTTATCCCTCGAAAATGTTGTCTAGTACGGCCAGATCTACTGGGCTAAACAAGAACACGGTCTATTTTCGGCTAGAACCAGACCCTGGTATTGCGATCAGGTTTTGGTCTAAAAGCCCCGGACCAACTAATGCACTGGAACAACAGATTATGGATTTTAAGTATGAAGATATCAGCTCTGGCGTTCGCCATCTCGAGGGTTATTCAAGGCTGATATTGGATAGCATAAAAGGTGATCAGACTCTTTTTATAACAGGCGAGGAAGCAATATCGGGATGGCATTTTATCGATCCCGTAATCAGGGCTTGGAGAGAGAATAAGGTGCTGCTAGATATCTACTCAAACGATGAAGAATCGTTTAATCTAATGGGATACGATGAGAGTGACGCTATCGTGGACGCGACGACGATAAGGGGAGCGTGAGAAGTGGTTATTAAAAAACAGATCGGCATGGTCGGCCTCGGTAAGATGGGTGGAAATATCGCGTTGCAACTTGCAGAGAAAGAATGGGATGTTTTTGCTTTCAATCGCACCGCTCGGACTACAAGGGGCTTTGAAAAAGAAGGAGTAATCGGAAGATTTTCGCTGAGCGAGCTTATAGGGTCGCTTGAAGCACCAAGAGTCATATGGATGATGCTTCCAGCGGGAAAGCCAGTCGAAGATACTATCTTTAAAGAGGGAGGTCTTCTGGATCTAATGGATGTAGGGGACATGCTTATTGATGCCGGAAATTCCTTTTATATGGATAGCGTTGAAAGAGCCGCAAGGATAGTAGAGCGGGGGATAAAGTTCGTGGATGTCGGTGTATCCGGAGGTCCCGGCGGGGCCAGAAACGGCGCCTGCTTAATGGTCGGAGGCCAAAAAGAATCTTTCGAATACATAGAGCCCTTATATAAGGAAATATCGGTCGTCGATGGCTTTCAGTTTTTTGAAGGTTACGGCGCCGGTCATTTTGTGAAAATGGTCCATAATGGCATTGAGTACGGGATGATGCAAGCGATCGCAGAAGGATTCAATGTCTTAAGAGAATCTGATTATAACATCGACCTTATAAAAGCAGCCGATGTATACGGCCATGGTAGTGTGATAGCATCAGCCCTTATAAGTTGGTTGAAAGAGGGCTATGAAAAAATCGGACCGGATCTGGAGGATGCGTCTGGCACGGTCGGTTTCACTGGCGAAGGTGAGTGGACCGTAAGCATCGCTAAAGAGATGGGGCTGAAAACCGAAAACATCGAACAGGCTTTTAATTTTCGAGTTAACTCAAAAGATAATCCGGACTATGTTGGCAAGGTTCTAACCGTGCTACGCGATCAGTTTGGAGGCCATGGACTGTGATGAATGTAAGGTTAAAAGAACTCAATAAGCTGGCAACTCTCGTAAGATACTACATTTTATTATCATCTACTGCGGCCGGATCGGGCCACCCCACATCTTCTCTGTCAGCTACGGATGTATTGACCACCCTACTTTTTGGGGGAGCGTTCAAGGCTGATCTGGATGATTTCGAGAACCCTAATAATGATAGGCTGATCTTCTCCAAGGGCCATGCTTCACCACTTTTTTACTCTCTGTATGCGGCTGCCGGAAGAGTCAGTGTTGATGAGTTGAAGACTTTTAGAAAATTTGGAAGCCAGTTAGAAGGACACCCTACGCCGATATTTCCTTATGCGGAGGCTGCAACAGGATCACTCGGGCAGGGGCTCTCAATCGGAGTGGGGATGGCTATCAATGCAAAGTTTATCGATCAGGTCTCGTCTAACACCTTTGTACTTCTGGGCGACAGCGAGATGGCAGAGGGGTCGCAGTGGGAAGCGATCCAGATAGCCGCTTTTTATAAACTCGATAATCTTGTCGGTTTGTTGGATGTAAATAGATTGGGCCAAAGCAGGGAGACTATGTATGGCCATGACTTAGAGGCTTATGAAAAAAGGATCGCGTCCTTTGGATGGCATACGATCTTGATCGACGGACATGACATAGAGGCGATAGAGAGGGCTATAAGCGAAACGGAGAAGATAGAGGGCAAGCCGACGATGATAATAGCCAAGACCATCAAGGGGAAGGGCGTCGAAGACATCGAAGATATCAATGGCTGGCATGGAAAAGCCTTAAGTATCGAGGAAGAAGAGAAAGCTATCGCCAATCTTGGTGAGATCGATTATGAAATTCGGGGTTGCATTGACCCACCAAAAAAAATTGACACTCAAGAGATCAAGGTAGCCGACCAAGCAGACTTATCATACGAGCTAGGAGCTAGCGTAGCGCCAAGAAAAGCTTATGGTGAGGCGATTACCAATTTATTTCCAAACTATAAGAATATGGTTGTACTAGATGGCGAAGTTAGCAATTCGACGTATAGCCAGATTTTTCGAGAAAAGTATCCTGATAGATATTTCGAGATGTTCATTGCTGAGCAAAACATGGTCGGAGTAGCGCTAGGCCTTTCAAGGCGTGGCAAGATTCCTTTTGTCTCTACATTTGCTGCTTTTTTTTCCCGGGCATTTGATCAGATAAGGATGAGCCAGTATTCACAACCACATACAAATATTAAGTTTGCCGGATCACATGCCGGAGTTTCCATCGGTGAGGATGGCCCTTCCCAGATGGCTCTAGAAGATATCTCGATGTTTCGTAGCGTAAACAACATGAAAGTCCTATATCCCTCAGACGGGACGTCGACGGTAAAGCTTGTCGAGGAAGCAGCAAAAAACCACGGCAATGTTTACATCAGGCTTACACGCATGAATATGCCGGTAATTTATGAAGCAGATGAGGAATTTATGATCGGCGGTAGCAAGGTGATAAGGGAGAGCGGTAACGATAAAGTTGCGGTCATAGGTGCTGGAGTGACTCTTCATGAAGCGCTCAAAGCTTATGATATACTTGCAAACGAGGGGATCAATATAAGAGTCATCGATCTTTACAGTATCGAGCCGATCGATGGCGATACTCTCAAAAAAGCCGCAAGGGAATGCAAAGCTATCATTACCGTGGAAGATCATTACCGCCCCGGTGGTATCGGTGAAGCCGTCTTGAGTGCGATCGGTGGAGCTGATGTAGTCTTCAGCTCACTGGCGGTAGATAAGATCCCAAAGAGCGGAAAGCAGGATGAATTGCTGGATTACGAAGGGATATCAAGTTCAGCAATTATCGAAAGGGTTAAGGAGATTTGATGCGACCGGAAAATTTAAAGACAAAAATATTTCTCGACAGCGGTGATACCGAGGAGACCAAAAAGGCATTAGAAATTCTCGGTTTCCTGGATGGCCAGACAACGAACCCCAGCCTGATAGCAAAAACACCTGAAGCCCAGGAAAGGCTGGCAAAAGGTGATAAATTTTCCCACGAGGAGATTAACGATTACTATCGAGGCGTAGTCACCGAGCTTGCGAGGCTTATACCGGAAGGATCGATCTCGGTAGAAGTATATTCTGATAGCGACAGTTTGACAGACGAGATGTTCGAGCAGGCAAAAGAGATGCATGCTTGGATACCCGATAATGCCTATATAAAATATCCGACGACCGCCGAGGGCCTTAAGGCCGCAGCTAAGTCGGTGGAGGTCAAAATACCGGTAAATATGACTCTTTGCTTTTCGCAGGAGCAAGCGGCGGCGATATATTCGGCCACGAAGTCGGCAGGAATCGGAAAGGTCTATTGTTCTCCCTTTATTGGTCGCCTTGATGACCGGGGAGAGAACGGCATGGAGCTTATTGAAAACATATTGAAGATGTACAGCTTAGAGGACGGCCATGTTGAGGTACTTACGGCTAGCGTACGGAACTTGAATCATCATCTGGATGCCCTTTCTCTTGGATCAGACATCATCACCGCTCCTTTCAAAGTACTTAAAGAGTGGGCCGAATTAGGGATGGTCATTCCTGACGGTGAATTTCAATATAAATCTAACGATCTATCACCGATTCCGTATAAGGAGATAGATATTAACAGTAATTGGACGTCATTTGATATTCAACATGACTTGACAGACGTGGGGATGGAGAAGTTCACTGCCGATTGGAAGTCGCTGCTGAAGTGAGTAAAGTCTAGATCGAT
>JAUVQW010000045.1 GCA_030597945.1 Actinomycetes bacterium | reverse complement strand
GAAAATGATGTCGTGATGGTTCCTCTCGAAGTCAGGTTTGGCGATGAAGTGTTTAGCGACTGGGTAGACATCAAGCCTAATGAGTTCTATGAACGTCTTCGTAACGTAAACGAGATTCCAAAGACCTCCCAACCGTCTGTCGCTAGTTTTATCCATGCCTATAACGATGTTGCAAAAGATCATGACGAGATCATCTCAGTACACATCTCATCCAAGCTTAGCGGAACGCTGAACTCTGCAGAGCTTGCAGCCAAAGAAGTTTCTGTCCCCATAAAGTTGATCGATTCAAAAAAGGCCTCATTTCTTACAGGCATCATCGTTCAAGAATTAGTTAAAGCAAGAGATAGGGGCGCAACTATAAACGATCTGGAGGCATTGGCAGTCGGTATTATCAATAAGAGCCAGTGTTTTTTTTATGTTGACACCCTAAAATATCTTGAAATGGGGGGAAGGCTGGGGAAAGCCAGCGCTCTTATCGGATCCCTTTTGAACATAAAAGTGATTCTAAAATTAGAAGATGGCGAAGTTGCCCCCGCCGCTAAAGTAAGAGGGGAAAGCAAGGTGGTGCCCGCTTTGCTTGAAAAAGTCAAAAAGTTTAGTGACGGTAGAAGCAATCGTATAGGCTTTGCTTATACGGATGATCTTTCTGATCTTGATAAACTAAAAACGGGTTTGGCCGACTTAGGATATGTTGTAAGCGATGCTCCAGTGGCAATGATCGGGGCAGTCATTGGAACATATACTGGACCCGGTGCTTACGCCGTGATTGTCTACTAGTAAATTGACTATCGGCATGAAGGACAGAGCTGAAGGCAAAAAACTTATAGATAACTCCGTTTTGGAGCTCGGCAATATTGGAGTAAATGAAACCCCTGGTGTCGGTGATAAAATATCGACTTACCTAAATAAGCTGGGTATTGAAACCATAGATGATCTGCTTCACCATTTTCCTAATCGATATATAGATCTAAGCACAGTAAAGCCGATAGGTAATATTAAAGTCGGCGATGAAGTGACGGTTAAGGGCGAGGTCAAAGTCGTTAGCCATTCAAGGATTAAAAAAGGAATGGACCTCGTACAAGTGGGGATTTTTGACGGGACCGGCTACATCTATGGAATCTGGTTTAACCAAGGATACATTGCTGACAGATTGACAAAAGGGACAGAGGTCGCGTTTAGCGGGAAGACAAGTTGGTCAAGGAGTAAACTTCAGATCCAGAACCCGTTTTACGACGTAGTGACAGCTGAGGAAGAAGGCGATACCGTAAATACGGGCAGAATAATCCCGGTTCATTCAACAACTAAGAATTTGTCTTCCACCCATCTTAGAAAAATAATTAAAAAATCGCTGGATCGCTATGGAGATCTCATCATCGACCCCCTACCGCAAGAAATTCTTTCAAGATTTAATCTTCTCGATAAATCCGATGCCATAAAAAATATGCACTTTCCTGAAAGTGAAGAAATTTGGAGAAGGTCAAGGAAAAGATTGGTCTTCGAGGAATTGTTTATCTTAGAGATCGGCCTTCTTTTTCGAAAAAAAAGGATGGAAACGAGGGAGGTCGGTATGGTACATAAAGTAGATGAAGAATTGCTTGATCGATTTTATCGACTTTTGCCATGGCCTCTTACTGCGGATCAAACAAATGCAATCAGCGAGATAAGAGCTGACGTGGAATCTGCTAGACCGATGAATAGATTGCTTCAAGGAGAAGTCGGGTCCGGAAAGACAATGGTGGCGATGGCTGCCATTTTGTCAGTCGTTGGGGGAGGGGCTCAAGCGGCGTTGATGGCGCCAACGGAAATACTGGCTGAGCAGCATTATATCAACCTCCATCCACTGCTTGATGAATTGGGAATCGTCTCAGCGTTAATAACGAGCGGAACAATCTCGAGTGTTAAAAAAGATATAAACTCTGAAGTCTTGTCAGGTAAGATTGGTGTCATATTTGGTACCCATGCCCTTATTCAAAAAAGTCTAAAATTTAAAAGACTTGGCCTCGCCATAATAGATGAGCAGCACCGATTTGGCGTAAGGCAGAGACTGGAGTTACGAAAGAAGGGTAAAAACCCGGATATTCTTGTAATGACTGCTACACCGATCCCTAGGACCATCTCACTTACTTTATTTGGAGACCTCGACATCTCGACATTGAGAGAATTACCGGGCAAAAAAGGGATCGGAAAAAACGTAAAAACTGTTGTTTGCAAAGAAAGTGATCGATCAAGTATCTACAAATCGATAAAGCTCGAGGTGGAAAGAGGGAGGCAGGCTTATATCGTTTATCCCCTCGTCGATGAGTCAGATAAACTACAGCTAAAATCAGTTCTCCAGCAAGCGGAAACAATGAAAGAGAAAGTATTTAAAGACGAAAGAGTCGGTATCGTTCACGGCCGGCTAAGCGCGGATAAAAAAGAGAAAGTTATGAGAGAATTTAGAAAAGGCGATCTCGATATTTTATTATCAACAACCGTGATCGAGGTGGGAATAGATGTTCCCAATGCAACGACTATCCTCATTGAACATGCCGAGCGTTTCGGGCTCTCACAACTACATCAACTAAGGGGTCGAGTGGGTAGGGGTAAGCATAGCTCGTCATGTTATTTATTTGCGGATATTTCTAGTGAAGACGCTAAAGAAAGAATGGACGCAATAACAAGTTCAAGTGACGGATTTAAGCTTGCAGAGAGGGACTTAGAGATAAGGGGCGAAGGAGAGTTGTTTGGACCAAGACAATCTGGTCTTCCCGAACTTCGCATCGCAAAACTTACTAAACATTTAAACGTATTAGAATTGGCAAGAGATGAAGCACATAAGATAATAGATAGCGACCAAGAACTCTCCGCTGGCGAGAACCAAAACTTACTAAGTGAACTTAAGAAACGATTTTCAAGCAAGTTTAATTGGTTGCAAAGCGGTTGACAACTGAAAGAAGAAGCTTATGAGAATTATTTCTGGCGAGTTAAAGACGAGATCTATAAAGGCGCCGAAAGGTCAAGAATTTAGACCGACAACTGATAGAGTGAAAGAGAACGTCTTTAACATACTGGGAGAAAGAACTCGCGGCGCAAACGTCATGGATCTCTATGCAGGAAGCGGGTCTTTAGGTATTGAAGCGCTAAGCAGAGGGGCAAAAAGAGCTCTTTTTATTGATAATAGCAAAGAGGCAGTCGAAGTTATTAAAAAAAATCTTGAAGATTTAAATATCGACAACAAGGCTGATGTGATAAAGGGGGATGCCGTAAATGAGCTCCGTCGACTGGTAGAGGGGGGTTTTATATTTGATTTGATTTTTTTGGACCCTCCCTATAATATTGAGGTGGTCAAGTTGCGGGATATATTTACGCTTTTGGCAAAATGCTTTGGCTCTTCGGGACTTATTGTTTTTGAGTCGGGCACCGATCTAAGCGATAGCCTGGTTGCGTCAATCAAAGAAATTGATAAACGAGAGTACGGCAGCACAAAGATCTATTTTTTAAAAAAAACTGGCTAATGCTTACGGTCCATATTACTTTGGAGGTTTATGCGAATCGGAGTCTGTCCGGGAAGTTTCGACCCGATAACTAATGGCCATCTTGATATCATTCAAAGAAGCGCTTATATTTATGATAAAGTAATAATCGGAGTCGCGAAAAATCCAACTAAGAAGACACTTTTCTCGCTAGATGAACGAATGGTTATGGTCAACGACTCAGTTGGAAAGTTAGACGAGGTAGAGACGAAATCATTTACGGGTCTTTTAGTTGATTTTGCCACCGACCAACAAGCAAGCGTTATAATCAAGGGCCTAAGAGCTGTCTCGGATTTTGAACATGAATTTCAGATGGCTCATCTTAATAAAAAGCTTAGCAGTAAGATCGAGACCGTTTTCTTAATGGCAAGTCATGATTGCATGTTTCTCAGGTCCAGCGCCGTAAAAGAGATAGCGATGTATGGCGGCTCAGTAAACGGACTCGTTAGTGAATTAGTTGAAAAGATGCTGAGAGATAAGTTATCGGGTAAGTCTCAACTGGCTTAAAGGAGGTGTACGGTATTGGATATTATGGCATTGATCGATAAGATGGAGGATCTTGTATCTGAGGGGAAGAAAGTCCCTCTAACATCATCGGTCATGGTTAATGAACTGAAGATCTACGATATTATCGATGAGATCAGGGCAAGCTTTCCCGACGAGATAAAGCAAGCTCGTTGGATCGTGAAAGAACGTCAGGAGATGCTTGATGAGGCCGAGAAAGAGGCCAATAAGCTTGTTGAGGAAGCTAATCATCGGGCGGAAACAATTGCGGCTGAAACTGAGATCGTTAAAAAAGCGGAAGAGCAAGCCGACGACCTTATGGATAAAGCGGCTGTTCACGAACGAGAGATTAGGCTTGGAGCCGAAGATTACGCTGATGAGATGTTGGCAAACCTTGAGGTAAATCTGGGTAAACTTTTATCGGCTGTTCAAAGAGGCCGGGATCGCCTTCAGGGCAAGTCAAACGAGACCGTCAGATCGTAACAAACATTTTCCAATAATATCAAAACAATGAAGGGCTAATTATCTTCTTAGTCAAATTCTTGCGTTTTTCGTAAGGATTTTTTAATGTAAATCTAAAAAGTGGATAAATACTGTATATGACAGATCTAAAATATGAAATATCGGACATACTGGAGCAGGCCGGAGACGAGAAAGAATTTTTCGGCTCAATAGATATCGATTCGATCATGATGGGTGAGAGAGAAGTTGAATTCAAAAACCCTGTAATTATTAAAGGTGTGCTCAAAAATGTTGGACACGGCATTCTTGCCGAGGGAAAATATCAAACAATGATCATCAATGAATGCAGTAGATGCCTCGATCAATTCGACCAAGAATTGATAGGTGACTTAGAAGAATTATTTGTTTCTGATAAGGAAAAATATGATAAAGAAGATAGAGAAGTTTTTCCGATTACAAATAGAACAATTGATCTTGAGCCAGCCGTCTATCAGCTTGTAGTAACGGAAATACCATTTAAGCCTCTGTGTAAAAGTGATTGTTCCGGAATCTGTCCGACTTGCGGAAAAAACTTAAACAAGGAAACCCATGATTGCAAAGAAGAGTCAATTGATATTAGAATGTCTAAGTTAAAGGATATTTTTAAAAAAAGCGAGGAGGGTTAACCTTAATGGCGGTTCCTAAGAGAAAAACGTCCAGAGCAAAACACAGAAGCAGGCACGCTCAGTGGAAAGGGTCTTTAAAAGCCCCCGAGCTTGTGGAGTGTCCTCAGTGTCACGAGAAAAAAAAACCACATCATGTCTGCCCATCATGCGGAAGTTATGATGGACGAGAAGTAATAGAGACTTAAGAATAGATAGCTTGAAGCAAAAAAAAACGATTCTTGAGTTGTAAATTAAAAATATAGACATCGAATTGAAAAATCTGATAAATAGTAAAAACATGTGCTAATGAGTAGATTGATTCGACTGAGATCGCGTTGTTTCGAAGTTAAACCCCTTATATTTGGAATTTTCCAATGGAAACCTACAAGGTATCCTTTCTGACAATGCTAGATGAAAACAAGCGCAGGAGAGAAGGCAACACTATTGTCCGAGGTGCTGGTCAAGTTTAGCAGTTGCTTTTGCAAAAAAAGTTGGATTAGTGGCTGGGCAGCTGCAGCAAAAAATAATAGGTAAAAATACTGCGATAAGTACTTCCCCTTTTTCTTTCAAGAAAGATTAACAACTTTTTCATCCAGACTCTAATCTTATCTTTTTCAACAATTATTTCTCGTCCTTCATTACCTCTTATTCCTTACATGGACTTCACCGCTCATACTTTGGCTGATCATTTGGATATAGCCAACATTATCTTCCTATACCGTTTGCAAAATATTTCATCGGGTATTTATTTTTATAAGAAAAAAATGGATGGATGGTTAATGGAGCCAAAGCCTGTAGGAGAAAAATATCAGATAGATCGACCGTTAGAAAAAGTTGCTGCAATCGATCAGTTTTTTAATCCCAGATCTGTCGCGGTCATCGGGGCTGCAAGAGAAGAGGGTAAGGTCGGCCATGTAATATTTGATAACTTAATTAGGGAATTCAGCGGCTATGTATACCCGGTTAATCCAAAAGCAAGTTCAATCCACTCCCATAAGTGCTATTCCGATATCTCTTCCATACCCGGCCCGATAGACCTCGCGGTCGTAGTAATACCGAGCAAGTTTGTTCCAAGCATACTAGAAGAGTGTGGAGTTGCAGGTGTTCGAAGCATTGTAATAATTTCTGCGGGTTTTAAAGAAACAGGAATCGAAGGAGCGCACTTAGAACAAGAAGCATTGGAGATCGCCGAGAAACACGGGATAAGGTTTATCGGACCTAACTGTCTTGGGATAATCAATACAAGGAACGAGTTAAATGCTTCGTTTGCAGCAGCAGTGCCGGAAAAGGGAAATATAGCCTTTATGTCACAATCAGGGGCTCTTTGCACTTCAATTCTGGATTGGGCTAAGGGTGAGAGGCAGGGTTTTTCTAAATTTGTTAGCTTGGGAAATAAAGCTGACGTCAGCGAGACCGACCTGCTTCAGTACTGGCGAGAAGATAACCTTACGGATGTCATAACCTCGTATATTGAGGGAATCAAGAACGGCCGGGAATTTCTAGAAGTCGCAAGAGAGGTCTCAACTAAGAAACCAATAATAGCCATAAAAGCAGGAAGCACTGAAGCTGGAGCCAGGGCCGTCTCTTCGCATACAGGTACATTGGCGGGTTCGGAAAATATTTATAGTGCCGCGTTTCGACAGGCGGGAATAGTGAAAGCGGATACTGTTGAATCGCTTTTTGATTATGCTCTTGGTTTTTCTAATCAGCCGACTCCAAAGGGAAGAAAGATTGCGATCGTGACCAACGCGGGAGGTCCCGGAGTTATGGCAACAGATGCCTGCGAAAGAGCCGATCTTCAGTTATCCCAGTTTTCCTTCGAAACGATTGAGGGATTAAAAAAGATACTGCCGGACGAGGCCAGCATCTACAATCCCGTCGACGTTCTTGGGGATGCTTTATCCGGGCGTTATAAGGAGGCAACAGAGATCATCATTGCAGATAAGAATGTTGACTCGGTTTTAGTTGTTCTCACGCCCCAAGCGATGACTGAGATAAAGGAGACGGCAAAAGCATTGTCAGAAATAAGAAAGGTAGTCGATAAGCCTATGTTTGCTTGTTTTATGGGAAAGAGTGCGGTCATACCGGGGATCGAGATATTAAAAAACCATAGGATACCTAATTACAATTTTCCGGAACGCGCGATAAATACGATTAAAGCGATGGTAGAGTGGCATGAGCAAAAGGTCAAACCAAAAAGGAAGCCGACCAAATATGCAGTAAACAGAGACAAAGTCCAAGAGATATTTGATAGATCCCGGTCAAAAAGGAGATTTCATCTCTCTGAGACACATGCGCTGGGCGTCTTAGATGCATATGGAATCAGAACAACTAAGAACAAGTTAGCGGCGGAGGCAAGAGAAGCCTCTGACTATGCCGAAGAAATTGGATATCCGGTTGCTTTAAAGATCGCGTCTCCAGATATCCTTCACAAATCGGATATCGGAGGCATAAGATTAAATATCAAAAACAGGGAAGAACTCGAAGAATCATTTGAAAACCTGATCCAAGATGCAGTCCGTTATATGCCTGAAGCTCACATATGGGGGATAAACGTAAGTGAGATGATAACCGGAGCAAGGGAAGTGATCATCGGCGTAAATCGTGATCCTCAATTTGGGCATCTTATAATGTTTGGCCTTGGCGGAATTTATGTGGAGATATTAAAAGATGTCTCCTTTCGAATAACACCGGTAAATAAAAATGAAGGAGAAGAGATGGTAAACGAGATAAGGTCCAATCTGCTTTTACATGGAGTCAGGGGTCAGAGTCGGGCTGATATAGAATCTATAGTGGGAACTATCCAGCGCGTTTCTCAACTGGTCACTGATTTTCCGGAGATAGTGGAGATGGATATCAACCCGCTTATGGTGTTTGATTCTGGCAAAGGATCTGTGGCCGCTGATGCAAGAATATCTCTTGGGGAGTGATAATAATGAATAACTTACTCGTTGTTTCAACAGAAGTATATTCAGGAAAGACAGGTATTTGCTTGAGTATAGCCTTATTTGCTAAGGCTAAAGGTGAAAAAGTAGGTTATATAAAGCCTGTAGGCAATCTTCCTTTTAAAGAAAACGGAAGCACGGTCGATAAAGATGCCGCCTTCATAAAGAGGACATTAAAGATGGATGAAAAGGTGGATGTAATTTCACCCGTAGTGCTTAATTCTCCCAAGACAAACAGGTTATTCAAGG
>JAUVQW010000010.1 GCA_030597945.1 Actinomycetes bacterium | reverse complement strand
CTATTTCCCTATTTTTTACCGCTTTTTAGTGCTCTGACCTGCGGTTTGTGGAGATGAGGGGACTCGAACCCCTGACCTCTACGCTGCCAGCGTAGCGCTCTCCCAGCTGAGCTACACCCCCGAAGTTCTTGGTCAGAATATCTTTTTCAGATGTTCGCGACCGAAATCCTTGATAAGAAAGTCATAGTCAAAATTTCTTTACCTAAATTAACTATATAAAGACTCGGTTATTATAGACAATTGAAGTTGCAGTGGCAATTACTTAGGTTATTTGGCATTTTCCTGCCAATCGAGTTCCGGAGAGTCCATCCACAGCCTTTCGAGCTGATAGTAATAGCGCTGCTCCTCGGTGAAAATATGGACGACTACTCCACCAAAATCAAGTAGCAACCATTCGGCCCGGTCCTCCCCCTCCACTCCGATTATTTTCTCACCAGCATCTCTTAGCTTTTCTCTGATGTTATCCGCTATGGTTCGTACCTGCCTGTCAGTATTACCACTACATATCAAAAAAAAGTCGGTTATGACTAGATGCTCTGATACGTCGATTAGAAGAATGTCTTCGGCCTTCTTGTCTTCAGCTGCTTTAGCGGCAAGGACGGCTATCTGGGAGTTGTTCAGTTAATACCCCTTACTCGTAATCTTGTCCTACAACGATCAATACGTCGATGATATCCTGAGGCGTAGAGGTGGTGGCGATAACACCTCTTCCGAGAAGTCCCTTGACCTCTTTCGCCATATCCATCTTTTTTTCATCGTATATTATTATCTGAGTCTCTTTGTAATCAAACTTATCGGCGTTTTTTACGTCTATTATCTTATAACCCTTGCCCATTAAAGCGTCTGCTGCTTTTCTGGCGACCCCCGGGGTTCCGCTCCCGTTTAGGATTATCACTCTCTCATTCGTCTTTTTATTCTCACTATCGATCCCCCAAAACATCTTGACTATCCTATCCAGTTCGTCTTTCTTAGGATCGAAATAAGTCTGTTCACCAAAAGAGATCGGCTTAACAGGTAGATCTAAAAGAGCGATATTCTTAGCTTTGACTTTTTCTATTTTTTCAATATGTTTTTTCATTTCCTTTTTTTTGATATCCGAATCAGAGCTTAAGTTGAATAATTTTACGATGTCTCCCTCGCCCGTCGCTGAGGTAAAATGATCGCTTTCGACGACAAGATAGTGGCTGGGCTCGACACCTAGAAAATCTCCGGCGGTTCTGATGAGGACATCCATCCCCTGTGAGTACCCCTCAGAAAGAGGCTCGAAGCCCCGGCCGCTTAGTTCTACGAAGGTATTGGTCGGAACATTTATCCCTCCGATAGTTTTTTTGTTTGGATCGATAACAAACTGCAGTACCCCCATCGCCGTATCCTTGCCGCCGACTTTACCCACGCCTACCACTAAATAGGTGTTTTCTTTTAATTCTTTGAGCGAAGTCTTTTTTTCTTCTTTTTTAGAGCTTGCGACTTGAGGCTTTTTTGTGTCTCGGGTCAAGAGGACAGCACCATAAGCCGCTGCTGTGGCCACGATTACAACTGCGATAAACCAGATAAGCATCTTTCTCGAGGATTTTTTTCTCCTCCTGCGTCTCCTGACCCTTTTTTCGTTTATATTAATTACCGGATCCATGTATGTACTCCATGTCGACTATTTTATTCCAGACCTCCATCGTTACCGGATGGATATATCTTCCCTGAGCTACTAATTTGCCGATCTGGTATTCATAAGCAAGCTTGAAGGCTTTATAAAGATCGACATTTGCCTCATCCCTTACTTTGCCTATTCTACCACCATCTCGCGATGGTTCTATTAAGTCGGCTAAAAAAACGGTAAGCTCTAGAGGGTTCATCTGGGTAGCGCCGTATGTATGCTTTCTGATAGCGCTCAATATATCTTGGTCATCGATTTTTAAATTGGTCTCCACCTGCGTTGCTCCCAGGGGCGCGTGCAAAAGATATGGAAGCCTCTCCTCAACCCAATTTATATTATGGCCAGCCTTCCTGGAACTTGCTATCAACTCCTCACCACTTAGATCTCTCGCGTAGTCGTGAAGAAGAGCGGCAACAGCGGCCTTCTTAGTATCTACTCCATGGATGTCCGCTAGATCTATGGCGATATCCATCGTTCTTAAAGAATGCTCGTAACTATCCTTGGACAACCTTTTCTTAAGGACTATCTTTAGCTCTTCAATGCTAGTTTTTTTCATAGAAACCTGATTTGTAGATATAGTTTAAGACCCCCTCGGGAACAAGGTACCTGATTGTATGGCCAGTTCCTACTCTATTCCTTATATCTGTCGAAGAGATGGCCAGAGCCGGTATCTCCATAATTCTTACCTTCGGCACCTTTGGGTCTGTCCTGTCTTCATCGGGAAGAAGGTGTGACTCTTTAAACTTCTCCAGTGAATACCCCGGCCTAGTAGCTCCGATAAAAGTACAATACTTTGATAATGATTCTGGATCTTTCCAGTTAAGTATCTCCCAAACCGCGTCAGCTCCGGTGATGAAGTAAAATTCGCTGCCTTCGTATATCTCGCTTAGCTCTTTTAAAGTGTCTATCGTATAAGTAGGTTTAGCTTTCTCTACTTCGATCCGGGAGACGATAAAATCCGGATTAGAAGCAGTTGCTATCACAGCCATTATGTATCTATCCTCCGGCGTAGGTGTCTCGTCCGTCACTTTATGGCTCGGGATACCGGTTGGAATAAATATCACTTTATCGAGATCGAACTGAGTTCGGGCCTCCTCTGCAGTAACAAGGTGGCCATTGTGTACTGGATTAAAGGTTCCCCCCATTATTCCGTATCGTCGCGATCGATTTTCGTGCAAAAATCTAACCTCATAAAAGATATCGTTGTACTTAGTTTGTCTTCCATAGAACTTTTCGATTATAACCCAATTACTATAGTAGATAAAGTTTTAGCGTCATATCTATACTGCATAAATGCGGCTTTCTTTTATATGATTCTAATGTGTATTTTTATCGTCTTTAGGAAATACGAATAAAAAGGAGGAATGAAGATGATAATAAGAGAAATAATGACGGAGGAGCCGATCACGGTTGAAACAAATTCCACCCTTTATGAGGTGGCTAAGCTCATGGAAGAAAACGATGTAGGTTGCATACCAGTTATCGAAGACGATCGCGTAGTCGGCATGCTTACCGATAGAGATATTATTGTTAAAGCGGTTTCAAAGGGGCTCGAGCTTAACTCTCATTATGTGGACGATGTGATGACCCGCGAAGTAAAGACCGTGGATGTCGAAACAGACGCCCAAATAGCAGCCGATCTCATGATCGAGAACAAGATTAGGAGGCTTCCTGTTACCGAAAATGATCGTATTATCGGTATCCTGACTCTTGGAGACTTGGCGACCGCTACGCATGATACCGATACCTGTGGACATGTCTTAGAGGAAGTATCGATGCCATGATGATGCAAAAAAGAATCTAATTCTCTTGAGGCGGGCGCTCTTCCCGCCTCTTATCTTATCTGGCCATCTCCCTCGATCACATATTTTGTCGAAGTAAGGGAGTTTAGCCCCATCGGGCCCCTCGCGTGAAGTTTCTGAGTACTTATACCTATTTCGGCACCCATGCCGAATTCACCGCCATCCGTAAATCTGGTGGAGGCGTTGACATAGACGGCGGCAGCGTCAACATCGTTTGTAAACTTTCTGGCCGCTTTATAATCCTTTGTTATTATTGATTCCGAGTGCAGGCTTCCATATGTGTTGATATGATCTATCGCCTCTTCGAGCGAGTCGACTACTTTTACCGCTATTTTTAAATCGAGATACTCGGTGTACCAGTCATCCTCGCTGGCAACACTGACCTCAGGTCTCATTTTTTTTGTTACCGGACAACCATAGATAGTCACTCCCTTATCCTCGAGCGCCTCAATGATCCCCGGCAGGCTTTCTTTTGCAGCGTCCTTATGAATCAGTAGAGTCTCAGCCGCATTGCATACGCTTGGTCTCTGCACTTTAGCATTTATCGTTATCGCTTCCGCCATATCAAAATCGGCGTCACTATGGACATATATGTGGCAATTTCCGGCTCCGGCCCATAGGACCGGTACACTGGAATTATCGATAACTAATTTTATTAGTCCTTCTCCCCCTCTTGGGACTAGCAGATCAAGATACTTATCCATCTTCATCAGCTCGTTTACGGATTCACGATCAGCCGTAGGGATCGACTGTATTGATCCTTTGGGGATTCCCTCTTCCTCCGCCGCTTTGGCAATTACACTTGCTAAACTCAGGTTTGATTTTAGCGCCAGCGATCCCCCCCTTAATACAACTGCGTTCCCCGCCTTTAAAGCAAGCCCCGTTGCATCTACGGTAACATTCGGCCTAGCTTCATAGATGACTCCGACAACTCCAAGCGGCACCCTTACCTGTTTTATCAAAAGCCCGTTTGGTATCTTCCAGCCCTCGGTTATCTGTCCGACCGGATCAGGTAGGGCTATCAACTCTTTTAAAGCAGTGGCTATTCCTTCTACTCTTTCTTCCGTTAAACTTAACCGGTCAAGAAGAGATTCGCTTGTCCCTTTCTCCTTAGCTGTTTTCATATCCTCTGCGTTTGCCGCTAGTATTTCATCGGCTCTGTCTATTAGAGCCCTCGCCATTGAATCAAGCGCTCTATTTTTAAGATCGGTTGATATAGAAACCAGCGATCTTGACGCTTTTTTCGCACTTGTAGCAATTTTTTCCACATTAGAGATGTTACTCAAATTCTTCCTCCTAGATGACTACGAGACAGTCACGGTGGATTACTTCTTCAGCGTTCTCCCCCGGCCCTACACCATATATCTCGTTGCTCTTCTTGCCTTTGATTTTACTTAACTCTACTGAGCTGTAATTTGTGAGTCCTCTTGCAATGATCTTTTTCGGCCCGGCAATATCTACAGTATCTCCTACGTCGAAGTTGCCTTCTACTCCTAATATACCGGCAGGAAGCAGGCTTGTCCCCTTGCTGACAAGGGCTTGAACTGCTCCCTTATCGATATTTATGGTGCCTGAGGGTGTCCGCCCGTAACAGATCCATATCTTTTTACTTGAGGTCCTTTTTTTAGCCGGTTGAAAGAAAGTACCGATCTTCTTATCTATTGCCGATTCTATAGCATCTTGCTTATTACCATCTGTTATTACCATCGATATCTTAGCGGAATTAACGATCCTGGCAGCGCTTATCTTCGTGACCATCCCGCCTGAGCTAAATCGACTGCCGAAACCCTTTGCCATGTCCTCGATCTCCGGAGTTACCTTTTCGACTACTTTTATAAATTTTGCCTCGGTAGAGGATCTCGGATCTTCTGAATAGAGCCCATCAACATCGCTAAGTATTATCATCATATCCGCTTCGATTACCACACTTACAAGCGCTGCCAAGGTATCGTTGTCACCAAAACGGATCTCGTCAACTGCGGTAGTGTCGTTTTCGTTGATGATCGGTATAACTTTCATCTTTAGCAATTCTCTAAGAGCGTTCTTAGCGTTCAGATACTGTTGTCTATGGGTTGTATCGTACTGCGTTAGCAATATCTGACCTGACGTAATATCATCTTTTTGAAAAAGCGTGGAGTATCTCTCAAAAAGTATGCCTTGGCCGACGGAGGCGGCCGCTTGAAGTTCCGGGATATCGACCGGCCTATCATCCAGTTTAAGCCTTTCGACCCCGGCGGCAATCGCGCCAGACGAAACTATCGCGACCTCAATGCCCTTACTTGAAAGCGCTGAGATCTGATCGGTTATCATTTTAAGTTTCGCATTATCTACTCTACCGTTACTGTCAGTAATTACACTGGTACCGACTTTTACAACAATCCTTTTCGCCATCTGCCTCTCTCTTTTAAATATCCGCTTATTTGTCTCCCAAGTCAGGTTCAAACTCGAAGACCAGCTTTTCAATTATGACCTCGTCACCAGCCTTTACTCCGGCATTTAATAATATTTTATCAATTTTTAGCTTGTCTAATCTATCTTGAAGATACTGTAGGGCCTCATCGTTGGCAAGGTCTGTCATCACTACCATCTTTTGCAGTTTTTTGCTATCGATCGACCAGCTATGTTTACCTTCTCTTATTACCTTGATCTTATCTTCATCTTCCACACTGTAAACCCGATGTGAGGCTGTCTCTTCAACTGCAAGGGGTTGTGCGGCTTGTCTCTCCTTAATAAAAGCTAAAGCAGCATAAAGCAGCGGCTCAACGCCCTCTCCCGTTACAGCGGATATTGGGAAGAAGGGGATATCCTTATCTTTAAAATATTTGGTCGTCTTAAAAAGTTTGTCCTTATCTTCCTCACTTAAAAGATCCGATTTATTACCGGCTACGATCCTCGGCCTATTTGCTATCTCTTTGTCGTAGGCAGCAAGCTCATTCTCTATTAGATCATAGTCTTCGATCGGGTCGCGACCTTCTTTGGAAGAAATATCCAACATATGAATTATAGTCGCCGTCCTGTCGACATGGCGTAAAAATCTATCACCAAGACCTTTTCCCTGATGCGCTCCCTCGATCAATCCCGGAATATCAGCTACAACGAAAAGGTTGTCTTCTCCAAGATCGACCACGCCCAGATTGGGATGGAGCGTAGTAAAAGGATAATCGGCGATCCGCGGTTTTGCTGCGGATATGCTGGATACAAAAGTCGACTTACCGACGTTGGGAAAACCTATCACCCCTACATCCGCCAAGACTCGAAGTTCAAGCAAAACTTCGGCCTCGCCCCCTGGCTCTCCCTTTTCAGCAAAACCAGGTGCCTTCCGGCTGGTGGTTGTAAAGTGAGTATTTCCTCGTCCACCCATACCGCCTTTTGCCAGCACCAACTCTTGATCTTGAGTAATAACTTCCCCAATATAACCTTCACCATCAATATAAGCTTTTGTTCCAGGAGGAACTCTTAAAATGAGATCATCACCGTTCTTGCCATGGCGGTTATTACCCATGCCGCCACCGCCGCGCGTCGCTTTAAAGTGTTTTTTATAGCGATAGTCCTGCAGGGTCCGCAGCCCTTCGTCGACTTTTATTGTTACGTCGCCACCTTTACCGCCATCCCCGCCATCGGGACCACCCTTTGGCTTATATTTCTCACGGTGAAGACTGGCACAACCATTTCCACCGGTTCCGGCCGTGATCTTTATCTTTGCTTCGTCTACAAACATAAAATTTATTATAGGGCAGAGAACAGCTTTTGAGGAGGTCAAAATTAAAACTGTGAAGCAATAGAGCTTAGGGCATTAAAACGGATAAATATATAGAAAGCATTTTAATTCCTACCCCTAGCCCCTTACTTGTTTTCACCTTTCATAGCAAGCGGGTAAAACTCTAAAGAAGATAAGTTTCTCGAAGTGTAAATAGATCGTATATTGATCGTATTGAACATTGGTTTAGTCGTGAAGGATCTATAATTTTTGCAATTACGGGAGATTTTACGCCTTAAGTCTTACGCCTTACTCAGCACACTTACTTTCTTCCCGTTTTTAGAGCTTGTAAAAGTTACGTGGCCATCCCTTAGGGCAAAGAGAGTAAAATCCTTTCCCCTACCGACACCGTCACCCTCTTTTATCTTGGTGCCTCGTTGCCTGATTATGATAGTACCAGCCGAAACTAGTTGCCCGTCGTGCGCTTTTACCCCAAGCCTCTTTGAGTTACTGTCTCTACCGTTTCTGGTACTTCCAAGTCCCTTTTTATGCGCCATATAAACTCACCTCGAAATATTTAAAACAACAGCTACTTGCTGTCGCCGGCCGCTTTCTTTGCAGTCTGCTTCTTATCTGTCTCTTTTTTATTAGTCGTTGTCCCTTTTTTATTTACACTAGCGCCATTTGCTTTGGCCGCTCCGATAGACTCTATCATCACTCTTGTCTGCAACTGTCTATGGCCTTTTTTTCTCCTGTAATTCTTTTTTGATTTATATTTGAATGCAATTACTTTATCGTTTTGAAAGTGCTCTAACACAGTGGCGTTTACCTTAATTTTATCAAGGTCCTTCGCATCTGTCTTGATCTTCTTGTCGTCAGCGAGAAATAATACCTTACCGATCTTTCCAAGGTCGATTTTGTCGCCCTTTACGGCGTCGATCTTCTCTAAAACGACCTCATTATTAGGCGCTATTTTATATTGTTTTCCGCCGTGCCTGACTATCGCATACATGTGTTTTCCTCGAAGTAGCAACAAATTGGTATACTAGCATGAGACTGATCAACGTGTCAATTTATTATCTAACCGTTCTTAGAGCCTTCAGCGCCAACACGTTCACTTATATCTTTCCCATTCTTTTTTCGTAAAACCTTTAATGAGGTGAGGCTCGAATCTTTATCACTTTCCAGCTTTATTCTTTTTTTAAATCGGTTTTCAAGATTTTTGATCGCCTGAACATGGTCTGTCTGGATATGCCCCAATACATCGGGAGCTACCTTACAATATAAGACCTCATTCTCATCTCCCTCATTAAGCGCCCTGGTTATCTTTCTTAAAACTGACAATGTCGCCCGGCGAAGAGAGACAGTGTGTCCGGTACCGTTACATGTCGGGCATTTCTCGTAAAAATAAGCCTGAACGCCCTTTGACGTGCTTTTTCTAGTCATCTCCACTAGGCCAAGCTTTGATATCTCAATCACTCTGCTCTTCGTCCGGTCACTCTCCAGAGCATTATTAAAAGCCTTAAACACCGCTTCCTTATGTTTCTGCTCTTGCATATCGATAAAATCTATAACTATTATTCCGCCGATATCTCGAAGCCGAAGCTGCATAACGATCTCGTCGACCGCTTCAAGGTTGTTTTTAAAGATCGTCTTCTCCAGGCTTTGCGATCCTATATTTTTTGCCGTATTTACATCAATACTTGTAAGTGCCTCTGTGCGATCAATGGCGATATACCCGCCGGATCTAAGCCAGACTTTTCTCGATAATGCTGACTCTAGCTGGGCTTCTATATCGTAATCCTCGAAAAGACGGTGCTCATTCTTGAAAAGTTTGAACTTGATCATCAGGTCCGGAGAGGTCTTGCTCATCAGACTATTCATATCTTCATACTTGATCTCATCGTCTACCGTTAGCGAACTAAAACTGTCGTTAAAAATATCCCTTACCGTCCGGTTAGCAAGATCTAGTTCGTTATATATAAGGGAAGGAGGCGATGATTTTTCATTTCTTCTATTTAATGAATTCCATAGTTTATTTAGATAGTCTAGATCACTTGCGAGCTCCTTCTCTGTCGCCCCTACTGCTGCGGTCCTAGCTATAATACCTGTATCCTTGGGCCTAATTCTAGAACATATCCCATGAAGCCGTTCTCTTTCTTTTTCAGATATTTTTTTTGATATGCCTACCGACTTCGAGTAAGGCATCAACACCAACTTTCGCCCCGGAAGTGAGAGATTGGCCGTAAGTCTAGCGCCTTTTTTATCAACGGGCTCCCTTATGACCTGAACAAGGATGTCTTGCTCAGGCTTAACGAGCTGCTGGATCTTTACCCTTCGTTTACTTCCAGATTCTTCGCCATTTAAAGCAATTGCTTCATCGATAAAGAGAAATGCATTTCTGTCCAAACCGATATCGATAAAAGCTGCTTCCATCCCGGGTAAGACATCTTTGACCTTTCCCAGATAGATATTTCCTACTATTCTTCTCTTATCCTTCTCCTCAGCGTAATACTCAACTAGCTTTCGATCTTCGAGGATAGCAACGCGGATCTCGTATTCATCAACCGATATTATTATTTCTTTATTTTTCTTGCCCAACTGCTTTCCTCTACTTTGATTCGATTGGATCTAAAATTCTCTCTTTCGATTTGGACCATTGAGCTATCCTGGTAATATCAATACTTACATCTTCCGCAGCAACTAGACTCTCTACCTCTTTTAATATATTTTTCGGGCTTAAATTGACCGGTGTCCGAACTGTTACTACCAATCGACCATTATCTTGATCGGCGGTATTTATTTTTTCCAAACTGAGATTACCTCTCTCTTCACTTGTAATCTTAATCCCCTCGCTAGTCAAGTAAGTACTTGAATTTATCCTACTCTTTATCAATTCAATATTCGAGTTCTCTGTAATTATCAAGATCTGGTAATCAGCATATCTTAATACCTTTCCCAACTTTTTACTTTCGCTACCTAACTTTATTACATCTAAAACTTTAACCGCTTTTGACATAGCTTTTAATAGGCGACTTTGGATTTCTTCTATCGTCTGTTCGACATTAAAAGTCACATCGACATATTCGGCTTGACTTTCAACGCCTACTGAGAGCGCCTGACCAAATGAGATCCGAGGATGAGGTGAAAATCCATTTGAGTAGGCGATGGGCAGCCCGGCCCTTCTAAAGCTTCGCTCTAAGTATCTGGCCAGATCGAGATGGGAGATCCATTTAGCTTCGCCTGTTTTTGTAAATTTGATCCTATATTTTACCTCGTCCAATCCTGTCACTTCCTTGCTTGGGCTATATCTAGGTCTACACTTAAGTTTGTACAAACACCACAATTGCTGCAAGCTTCAAAACGACAATCGTGCGTCTCTTCAAACTCCTTGGATCTATTGTACTCATCTAACAGCCAATCATCATCGATTCCCGTATCAATCGACCTCCATGGGAGTTTATCGTCATGGGCAAAACCCGTAGACGCCATCTTTTTTAATTCGATACCGTTTTTTTGAAAGGCGCTCACCCATTTTTCCCAATTAAAAAATTCATCCCAACCGTCAAAACGGCAACCCATCGTCCAAGCGTCATAAATAACCCTGCCTAGCTCATTGCCTCCTCTTGCCATTGCCGCCTCCACTATGCTTGTTTTAGAATCATGCCATTTAAGCTTAATCCTTCTATCCAATAGGCGCGCCTTTAAAATGTTTTGGCGTCTTTCAATCTCACTCTCCTCAATCATCGGCAACCATTGAAATGGTGTGTGAGCCTTAGGAACAAATGTAGAAACGTTAACTACTATCACCAGCCTGGAAAAGTCGCTTTTCGATAATTTTTCTTTTGCGACATCGATCAATTTGTAAGCTGTATCGACTATTCCCATTACGTCTTCATCGGTCTCGCTTGGGAGCCCGATCATAAAATAAAGCTTTACTCTTCTCCACCCATACAATATCGCAGTTGTAAAAGTCTCTAAGAGATCATCCTCGGTTATTCCCTTGTTTATTACCTTTCGCAGCCTCTCCGTTCCGGCTTCCGGCGCAAAAGTAAGTCCAGATTTTTTTCTCCCGCTTAGTTCCTTAGCAAGCTCCACAGAAAACTGGTCCGTTCTAAGAGATGGGACCGATACCCTTGTATGAGCGTTTCTCATTTTTTTCCTCAAACTACCTATAATCTCACCTATCTGGCTATGATCGCTGCTACTTAAAGAGACGAGTGACACTTCGTTATATCCCGTCCTTTCCAATATCTCGCCTGCAGATTTTAAAGAATTGGCCTTGGACCGCTCTCTTGTCGGGCGATAGACCATTCCTGCCTGGCAAAACCTGCAGCCCCTGGTACAGCCCCTCATTATCTCTACCATGCAGCGGTCGTGTACGGCCTCCAGATAAGGAACAACTGGACTCAGCGGAGGCTTAAACGAATCGAGCTTCTCGATCACTCTTTTTTTTATTCTTAGATCATTCCTGTTAATCTCAACATCATGAATTATCGGCGCATATACCCCTGCTATCCCGGAGAGCGCCCCGATGATCTCTACTCTGCTTAGTCCCTTGGCTTTACTCTTTTTATATTCATTTAGTATCTCAATGATCGCCTCTTCACCTTCTCCTATTAGGATGATGTCAAAGAATGAAGAAACAGGAGCAGGATTAAAAACGCATGGGCCGCCGCCGACAACAATAGGATCATCTTCCTTACGCTCAGTAGAGAATATTGGGATAAGAGAAAGTTCTAGAATATTTAAGATATTCGTATAGACCATCTCATATTGAAGAGTGATTCCAAGAAAATCAAAATCCTTGATCGGCCTTCTTGTCTCCAATGAAAAAAGCGGCACCCCTTCTGCTCTGAGCTCACTCTCCATGTCCGGCCAGGGAGCAAAAACTCTTTCGGCCACTAAATCTTTTTTTCCATTTATGATCTCATACAATATCTGAAGGCCGAGATTTGACATGCCAATATCGTAAACATCGGGATAAGATAGTGCTATATTCACAGCTCTTTTAGACTTTCTAACGCTGTTCCATTCATTGCCCGCGTAACGCGAGGGCCGCTCTACTCTTTTTAATATCTCATCCAGTTTATTGCTATCTATTTCCACTATAAGATTATAACAACGTTAGGCATAAATGCGTAAGCAGGTGAGGCGTGAGTGGGTAATGAGTAAGGGCGTAAGCCGTTAAGCAAAATATTTGATAAAGTTGCAAAGCTTGCTCCGCTTATTAACAAATAGAATTGCCGCGCAAATACATGGGCGAGGTCAGCCTAGAGGGTAGATGTGAATGCGCCAGTTAATTGGTGGGGGGTGAAGGAGCTGATTGTAAGGAGAGCGTTAAAAGAGTAATGAGTGACGCAAAACAATATTCATGCTTTACGCTTTATCTGCTTACACACTCATGCCTTACGCCCTTATGCCTAGCTAAACCGTCTTGCGTAGATACTTAAAAGTAGTCCAACAGCAAACATATTTGTCATCATCGAGCTGCCTCCATAACTGATAAAGGGTAAAGGAATACCTGTGATCGGCATTATCCCTATCGTCATGCCAATATTTATTAAAACTTGAAAGGCCCACATGGAAGTTATTCCTGTCGCCAAAAGTAGACCGAAATGATTTCGCGAGTTTGCTCCGATCGCAAGTGTCCTGGTAAGAAGAAGGAAGAAGCCGAGGACCAAAAGGCCACCGCCGACCAGGCCCAGTTCTTCCCCGATTACTGAGAAGATAAAGTCCGTATGTCGCTCCGGAATAAAGTTAAGTCGTGACTGGGTCCCGGAAAACAAGCCTTTTCCAAAGATCCCTCCTGAACCTATCGCTATCATCGATTGCCTTAGATTGTATCCGCTGCCCGACGGATCGATATCCGGGTTTAAGAAGACTACCAACCTTGTCTGTTGATAGTCCTTTAAAATATTAAATTGAAAGACCATCGCTACAAGTAACAATCCTACTATTAATATAACTGCAAGATGCTTCACCTTTATCCCCGCCGAGATCAAGATGCCGATTAAGATGACTACAAATACCAGGGCAGTGCCAAGGTCGGGCTGCATGATAATAAGTAAGATCGGAACGATAGTTATCCCTATGGCTTGAATGACAGTCTTTACGTCATGCAACTTCCCCTCCGACCTCTCTAAGAATGCCGCAAGTGCAATTATTATTGCAAGTTTTGCGAATTCAGAAGGTTGAAGCTGGAACGATCCTATTGATATCCACCTCTGCGCCCCCAGCGTCGATTTTCCAAACAAGATTATTGTTAAAAGAAGAAGTATTGTTCCGCCATAGATCAACGGGAAATACGCTTTTAATTTTGAGTAGTCTAAAAAGGCCATTCCGCCCATTATGCCTATACCAAAAAAAGCCCATAAAAGCTGTCTTTTCGCAAAGTGCAGAGGGTCATCCCCATCAGATATAGCTCCTATGGAATAGATCATCAGAATACTAAAGACGATCAAAGACAGTGTTATAAACATGATGCCAAACTCTATCTTTCGGACTCTGCTACCTAGAATCATCTCTTCATGCCAGCCTTGTCTTCTATCCCAAATAGATAATCGAAGACCTCCCTTGCTGCCGGTCCGGCAACCGATCCCCCATGGCCTCCCTGTTCGATGACGACTGAGATTGCGTATTTAGGATCATCGACCGGAGCGTAGGCAGCAAAGAAGGCATAATCGTCTTTTCCCGCGACCTCTGATGTCCCTGTCTTTCCAGCTACAGGTATCGGAAATCCTATAAAAGCTCCGGCGGCGGTACCATCGGCAACCGTTGTCACTTTTTTTAATCCTCTTTCAATAGCTTTAAAATCGCTGGCGGGAACGTCTATCTTTACCATTTCCTCGGTCTCGACCGCCATCGCTTTCATCCCGTCTGTAGTAATGACTTCTTTTACCACGTGGGGTCTGGGTATACGACCATCGTTTGCGATGATTGAGTATATCGATACTAATTGAAGAGGCGAGATCAGTAGATCACCCTGTCCTATAGCCATATTTACCGTATCTCCGGGAAACCAGGTCTGGTTTTCCGGCCATGCCTTATTGAACTCAGCCTTCCATTTTTTATCTGGAATCCTTCCGCCTGTCTCTCCGGGAAGGTCGATTCCCGTATTGGCTCCAAGACCCATTTTTCTCGACCAGAGCTGCAACTCCTCTTTGCCGCGTTTATGAATTAGATAGCTTACGTCGTAAAAATAGGAATCGCAAGATACGGTTAGCGCCTCTTCCAAGTTTCTACTTCCGTGCCCGGAACGCTTCCAACACCATTTCAACCAACGCTTACCCCAACCAGTCCATCCGCCGGAACAAGTGAACCGGCTTCTACTGGACATAACGCCGGTCCTAAGTCCCGCTACCGAGGTAACGATCTTAAATGTAGATCCGGGAGGATAGCTCGACATTAATGCTCTATTATTTAAGGGATAAAGATTATTCTCGTCATTTAATACCGCCCAATCGGCCTCGGATATTCCACCGCTAAAAATCCTCGGATCGTAGGTCGGCAGGCTTGTCATCGCTAGGATCTCACCATTATTTGGATCCATGACCACTATCGCCCCCGCCCGGGCATTTTTAAAACCGTCTTTTTTGGCTAGATCCATCCCTTTTTGAAGTGCTCTCTCAGCAACCTCTTGTATTTCAGCGTCTAATGTTAATACAAGATCGTTTCCGGGGTCAGGCTCTTCTTTCTTTAGGGTCCTTAGTGCCACGTTGCCAGCATTGACTTCCAGTAACTGGACCCCCTTACTTCCACTTAGCACATCTTCATATTCGTTTTCAACCCCGTTCTTTCCTATCAGGTCTCCAAGAAGATACTCCGGTTCTTCGTTCTCCAGCTCTTCATCCGATATCTCTGATAAGTATCCTAAAACATGAGATGCGAGTGTCCCTCTCGGGTAATCTCTTATCGGGTCGTCTATTATCTCTACTCCGTGGAACTTATCCGAATGTTCTTTAACGTAAGCAACGGTCTCCGGGCTAACGTCTCGTTTAATAACGCGTGGCATCAAAGGATCGACCCTTTTACTCTCTATTCGTTCTTCTATCACATCGATCGGAATCTCTAAAAGTTCACTGATCCTCTTAAGAAGTTTTTCGTCATCCATCTTCTCGGGAATCAATGTCATAGTAAAAGCCAGCCTGTTTACCGCAAGAGGCCTCCTATCTCTATCCAATATCTTCCCTCTAGGAGCCCTGACGGGTATAGACCGAATCCTGTTCTCTTCGGCGAATACCTTGTATTTCTCGCCGTTTATCGCCTGAAGATACCAGAGCCTTACGACAATCACAGCCAGTGCGATAAATACAATCGCTACCAGGACATCGACTCTTATGATCGTACGGTTCTCGATCCTTTGTTCTTTATCTTTTATAACGTCATCCATTATTTAAAAACTGTCTTTTGCCTTTCATGGCTTATGGCCCTATTGATCGGAGCAAACAAAAACAATGCTACAACGCTTGTATATAATGCAGAGGGGATCACGATCCTGGTTATAGCTGTCATTACCGCTATATTCTCACCCATTATGTATATCAAAACTATATAGATAAGTTGGCTTATGACGCTCACTATGAACATGGCTATCATCGGTATTAAGCGACTGCTCCCAAAAAGGTTTCTTTCAACCAGGCCGGCAAGGTAACCTATTATCGTCTTATTTATTAAATTGATGCCAAATCCACCTTTGAGGGTGAGGTCCTGAAGAAGCCCACCTACTAACCCGCCAACGCCACCAGGTATCGGGCCTTCCAGGAAACCATAGGTGGCTACTACTATTAGTATTATGTCCGGCATCGCCGGGCCGATCGCGATGTGAGGGACTATGGTGATCTGAATGATCCACCCCAGGACCAATAGGGCGGCGAAGCGCCTGTCTATTATCACTTTGATGACACCGTTTTTCCTGGTAGATCTTTCTCGGTAGGCTCGGTTATCACTAGAAGCTCGATCAGAGATTTAAAATCCACGGCCGGCTCGACCTTGATCTTCATCTCCATATTATACTGGTCCTCGCTTACCTCTATTACTTCTCCTACCTTAAAGTGGCGCGGATAGACAAGACCTATGCCTGATGTCCATAATTTATCGCCTTTTTTGACATCTGATTCCTTAGGAATGTAGTTTAGATTTAAGCCTCCACCGGTTCTTCCCTCGACTATTCCTCTTTGGCCTGTTCTTTCAATCTCGACTCCTACTCCACTTTTTTCATCGATAAGCATAAGAACTTCTGACGTGTTTCTGCCTACCTTTAAGATCTTTCCGATAACTCCATCGTCGATGACCACGGGCATATTTTTTTCTAAGCCATTCTTGTCACCCTTATCGATTATTAATATAGATTGCCAGCTGCTGGACGATCTGCCTATCACCCTCGCGGGAATGTATGTAAAGCTCGTACTTTCTTTGAGCCCTATCAACCGCCTAAGTCTTACGTTTTCATCCTTTTCGATCGAGAGCCT